>DQGU01000201.1 GCA_003524565.1 Rhodospirillaceae bacterium | reverse complement strand
GGTCATCACGTTCAGCGATGGCCGTCGCGGTGTCAGAGAACATCTCGCGCAGCTCGTCACCAAAGGTGAAGACGACGGCAGAAATCGCAACCGCAATACCGGCAGCAATCAGACCGTATTCAATCGCCGTCGCACCCTCTTCAGAGCGTACAAAGGCCTCTTTTTTTGCCCAAAGCTTCAACAGCATATTTCCCTCCATGGAAAGTTTGTTTGATTGTGAACCCAAACCCTATACTTCTATCCTATGCCCGTATGCCTTAAGATTCGGTAAATCTGGTGTCGTTCTATGGTTAATTTTTACGAAGCACAAAGATTTTTTGCGGCGATACGCGCGTCTTCAAGTAAATCAGATGCGCGCGAAAAGTAAATAAAATTCACCCGCTGCCAATTTACGGCAGACACTGCGTTTATTATCTTTTCATCGTCAAGATAAAGCGCGGTGATTACTTGCGCAGCCCTTTTTATTTAACGATGTGCAGCTGGCTGAGCTGGTTTGCGATGTTTTCGAAAGCGGTAATCAAGTCCTGATTGCTTGGCGCATCGAAATACTTGCTTTCATCCGTCGCGCACTGCCGGAACAGGTTGCGGGTCGAATTGCTGATGCCGGATTGGAACGTAATCGTATAAATCGTTACGCCCGCATCCTTGGCGTTCTGGCAGACCGTCATCATCTTCGTGTTCAGCTGCGACGCCGACAGGCTGGAGCCCGCGCCATAAGCCGAATAGGTGCTGATAGGCTGGTTATCCCCGTCGGTCATGAGAACAATCGTTTTGCTCCAATCCGGGTCATCGTATTCGGAGCCTTCGGTAAACGGCGCCGTCGGCGACAGCACGCGCCAGCCCCAGACAAGGCCTACGTTAATATAGGTGTTCCCGCTGGCCGTGAGGCCGTTAATCGAGCTTTGTAGCGTGCTTTGGCTATTCGTCAGCGGCACGACGCGGCTGACCGTGCAGCCGTTGTTGGGGTTGTTGTTGCTGTAGGTGCGGCAGGTGCCATTGCTGTTGTACTGGCTGCAGGTGCGCGGATAGCGGTACATGCCCCAGTTCGGCGTCGCATCATCGCGGGTGTCGAGGGGCGATGCACGCTCGAGGATGCAGCCGCGCCAATCGGTCGAAGTGCCCGTCGTGCCGCTGTTATACACAATCGACGACGCCGTTTTATAGGCATCCGACGTCGGCCAATCGACAAACGCTGTACCGGGCTGGCCAACACTGACCGACATGCTGAAAGGCACGATAGCGACTTTCAGATATTCGGGGTCGGAAATGCGGCTGAACATGATATTCAAAAAGTTTGTGGACGCGGTTTTAAGCGCGCTGATGTTGTTGCCCGCCATCGAGCCTGTCACGTCAAGCACCAGCGCAACCTCGACGCCCGCCAGTTCGCGCTTGACGATGGTTTCCTGATGCACATCCACATAATCGTGGCCAAGAATACGCATGAATGTCGTCGGCACACGCGCATTTGCCGTCACGCGCACCGTACCGTCGCCGAAACTAACCTCAACATCATACGTTTCGCCAAGACGGTCGTCCTGATAGTTGGCGTCGATGAAACGGTGCACCTGCGCTTCGATATCACTGAGCGAGCCGGTGGTGCTGCCCGCCGCCAGCGCCGCTTTGTCAACGGCGTTGCCAAGGCGCGTTTTGATGTTATAGGCCTGCGCAAGGTCAACCGCGACCCCCGCGGCCGCGATAAACATCGGCATAGACATTGCGAAAATGATTGCCGTCGCGGCGGTATTGTCCACGGCGAAATGGCCAAGGGCGCGCAGTCTTTTTTTTATCCACGTCATATTGCTTGTCATGGTTTATTCCCTTTCCACAAACAAGCCCTTGCGCCCCCGCACATAGGCCTCTTCTTCCATTTGAATGTCACCGGTGATATATCCGCTGAAAAACGGGCGGAACGTATAGCGCACCGTCACGGCAACCACGCCTTCGTTCTGAAGCCCCAGCCCCTCGCTGCGGTCAAGGATGGCGTCGTTTTCATCCATATTCAGCGTTTCGCGCCAACGCACCGTCGGCTCCAGCGATGTCCCCACATACTGAATACCGGCAACGTCTATGCCGTAAGTGGTGGTATCCAGCGGGTTGAGCGCAAGACGGCCTGCGACGATAGCGTCTTCGATTTGCGCATCGTTGGTCGCACGGTCGCGCGCCAGAAGGTCGGCGACAATCTGGCTTGAATTTGTCACCTTCAGGTTGGCCATCAGCGCGCCGCCGATGTCTATCATGCCGCACAGCGCGACCATCATGACAGGGAACAGGAAACCGGCTTCGATAGCGGCCACCCCGCCATCGCCGCGGATATAGGCTTTTATCGTTTTGCGCGCGAAAAGGGGGCGGGTAATCATGCTTAATCCTCCCCGAAGTTATAAGGCTCGGCCTTGATGACCGACAGCGTGGTATGCATCGACCAGCTGCGCCCCAAATCGCGCGTAATCAGGCTGCCGATGAACGGGGTCAAAAACTCGTATCTATAAACCGCGCGCACCATGATAACGTCGTTGGAATTACCTGTCGTGAAGGGCGACGGTATCAGATTGCCGTCTTCGTCAAATTCCGGTTCGTAATTTTCCGCCCCTGCGAAAGTGTTATCATCAAGACGGATGACCTCGTACTGGATACGGTCGCAGGGAATCATCGTGCGCACATGGTCGCAAAGAGCGGTGCGGAAAGTATCTTCCGGGTCGCCCGACAGCTGCACCTGCCCTGTGCGCAAAAGCCGCGATGCCGCCGCCGCCCCGCCTTCGAGCACGGAGCCGGAGGCGAAAAACATGGAAACCTCGACCGTCCCCACCAGCATCAGGAAAAACGGCATGGCAATCAGCGCGAATTCAACCGCCGCCGCGCCGTCTTCTTTGCGTCGCCAAGAATGGAAATGTCTGAACATACCCAAAGCCCCTGAAACAGCCCCGCCCCTTGTTATGCCGTCTGCCGCGCAGGCAAACGGGCGGGCTTCCCTGACTGTCCCTTTTTCCATTTTACGGCCGCGCTGTTTAAAGAGCGGTTAACAACAGATATAAACACGTTGAACATCAATACCATAGATGCCCTTACGTTTCTTTTCTGGGGGCGGCTTGCTGCACGTCGGCGGCAATTTGCGGCCCCCATTTGCGCGCCAGTTCCTGCTGCCGTTTTTCGATTTCCAGCAACCGCTTTTGCCCGCGCTTGACCAAAACGCCCGAAACCATGTTCGGCACCTGCAAATAAATCACCCAGCCAAAAGCCGCCGCCGCATAGGCCAGAAGCAGCGTGCGCGGCTGCAAAAGCAGCGCGACGGCATGTTCTATCTGCCCACCCATCTGCCACAGCTCCAGCCATGCGGGCACCGTGCCCGCCAGATTGAGCGCGCCCACTGTCATGCCCGCGGTTTTATCCGCTTTGTTATCAACCAGCGCGGCGACAAAGGCCGGCAGCATGCAGCCGCAAAAAAGAACCGTCGTCGGAAAATAAATGACCCCCAGCACCATCAGGCAAAAAATCGACATCCTGACGGAGAACGGCATTTTCTTTGGCTGTGATTTTTTTACGGGCGCCATATCATCTCCAGAAATAATAATGGAAAATTGTCAGCATCACCGACGCCACCCCCATCACCGACGCAATCAAAAGCGCGACCTGCCGCCCCGACGCAAGGCCGAAGGTGGCACGCCGCGTCAGCTGCTGTTCCAGCGCCGCACGCTCGCGCGTTAAAAACGCGAATTCGCGGCGTGCATGGGCGAATCTTATCTGATCGTCCTGCACCACGGGGGGCGCATCCACCAGTTCCAGCAGCGCGGAAAGATTGCCGCCCTGCGCCGCCGCTGCAAGCCTTTGCGCGATGGTCTGACGCAGGTCACGGTCGAAAAACCGCTCCACCGCCGGCCCCATTTGCGCCGAAAGCGTCCGCGTCAGCGCAGGCACGGGCGCTATGCGGAACCGCCGCTGTATCGCCGCCAGCGTGCGCAAAATGCCAATCACCTGATAACCGCGGTCATGCGAAATGACGTGCCCCAGATAGGGGTCTATCATTTTAGGCTCACGCACCGAAATAAAGGCAATCATGTGTCTGTCCAGCACAGGTTCCAGCTTTTGCCCGCGCTGCGCAAGGCGTTCAAGCGCCATCAGCAAATGCCCCGGCCCCAGCACATAAAAATCGCGCAGCATCGGACTTAGGCACACGATTTCCTTGTTAAGCAGATACACAAGGCGTTCAATGCCATAGCCCGGCATTTTTTGCGCAAGAAAGTTGCGGCATTTTTCAAACAGCGTGACCATGCCCGCGGATTCCGCAATTTCTTCATACCGCTGGTTTATCCAGCCGTTGAAAAGCTGCAGCGAAATCAGTTCGGCATAATGCTGCACGTCTTCGCCGCGCGCCATCGCATCGGCAAGTGCCGTGCCGAAACCTTGCGGGAACAAAGACAAATCGCGGTAGCGCACCGGCGCATAAGGGTCGAGCGCCTGCACCAGTTCCGCCACCACACGCTCGCGCAGGGCACCGTCTTCTTTCTTCCAGAAGGTTTCAAGGCGCAGTTCAAGGTCGCGGTCTTCAAAGTTGCGCTTGAGCCAGAGGTCTAAACCATCTTTTTCTATCAAAGCCAGCGTATCGGATGGATGCGCGGCCAGGTCCATTGCCAGCGTGCGCAGTTCCCAATATTTGCGGTCGCGAAACACGAAAGGGCGCCGCGCTCTCATCACATTATGCGGCTGTTTGGCGCTCAGGCGGCGGCCTTCCAGCCAGCGCTGCGCGTCTTCAAGGTTCCAGCGTGCCGCTTCGTCGTCATGTAAAACACCGCGCAAAAATTCCGTCAGATAGGCGGGCAAACGCTCCCCGCCCATCAGCGCGGCATAGCTGCCTTTATCGATTTTCTCGCGGATAACTTCGTCATCCGGCTTGCCTGCCAGCGGGTTGCCGCCGCGCAAAACCATCGCCACGCAAACGCCGAGGGTATAAAGGTCGTTCTTGGCTGTGCCATAGCCGCGCCCGCCCGGCTGCGCCATCGCGCGTTCGATGGTTTCGTATATCGCGCCATGGCGGAAAAACGGCGCGCTTGACAGGCACTCCCCGATAATCGCGACCTCGCCGCCTTCAGCGCCGGCGATAAAAATATTATCGCCCGTCAGCGCGCCATGCACCAAATCAGCGGCTTGCAAATCGGCCAAGACCTCGACGGCAGGCTGTATCAGCGCGGCGATGATGCGCTCGTCACCGATACGCACGGTGCGCATCGTACCCTCGGGCAGCAGTTTGCGCGCGGGCGGCAAATCGAAAACGAAGGTATAGACCTGCTTGTTTTCCCCCGGCCACTCGACGATGCCGGCGGAAACGAGTTTCAGCAAATGCGCCGATTTGACGTTCTGATAACTGCCCACCGCAGAAATGCGCGGACAGCGCCCGCGTCCTGCCGTCAGCGCCAGCAGCGGCTTGCCTGTTTTGATATCGCGCGCTTCAAACGCACGGGTCTCGAAACTGGCATAGGCGTTCAAAGGCTTGAGCGGAAAGATTTCAACCTCGCCGCCAAGCATGATACGTCCATCACCCCCGGGCGTGGTCACCGCATAATGGTCTTCGTCGGGCGCGCGCAAGGCACCGCCGCCCGCAGGCTCGGTGTAATCTCTGAAAACTCTGAATATTTTATCGCGCAGGCGCATGCGGTATCCCTGAAACCCGCCTTCAGTCTAGCGGCTTCAGGTAAACGATGCATGAAAAAAGCGAAAAAGCCTATATTTTACGGAAATCAAACGCCGCCGAGCGCAATCAGCTTCAGCTCCAGATAGTCTTCGATACCGTATTTGGAGCCCTCATGCCCGATGCCCGACTGTTTCCAGCCGCCGAACGGTGCCTGCGGGGCGACGATGGCCACGCTGTTCACACCGACCATGCCGTATTCCAGCGCTTCCGCCACGCGCCACGCGCGACTGATGTTGGCGGTGTAGAAATAGGCCGCAAGACCGTATTCGGTGTCATTCGCCATGCGCACGACGTCTTCGTCGGTTTTGAATTTGAACACTGGGGCGAGCGGGCCGAAGGTTTCTTCGCGGAAACACGCCATATCGGGCGTTGCGCCGGATACAACCGTCGGCTCGAAAAAGCTATGGCCGAGGGTATGGCGTTTGCCGCCCGTCGTGACCTTGCCGCCTTTCGCCGCGGCGTCTTTGAGGTGTTGTTCGACCTTCTCGACGCCTTTTTGGTTAATCATGGGGCCGAGTTCGATACCGTCGTCAAAACCGCTGCCGACTTTCATCGCGGCGACCGCCTGGGTGAATTTTTCGACGAAGGTATCGTAAATACCTTCCTGCACAAAAATGCGGTTTGCGCAAACGCAGGTCTGGCCGCTGTTGCGGAATTTTGACGCAATCGCACCCGTAACCGCCGCATCCACATCGGCATCGTCAAACACGATGAATGGCGCGTTGCCGCCCAGCTCCAGCGAGATTTTTTTAACCGTCCCCGCCGCCTGCGCCATCAGAATTTTGCCGACAGCGGTCGAACCGGTAAAGCCGATTTTGCGCACGGTGGTATTTTCCGTCATTTCCTTGCCAATCGGCGGCGCATCGCCCAGCACGATATTAAACACGCCCGCAGGGATGCCCGCACGCTCCGCCAGTACAGCCAGCGCCAGCGCGGAAAACGGCGTCAGTTCCGACGGTTTAATCACAACCGTGCAGCCCGCCGCCAGCGCGGGGCCTGATTTGCGGGTAATCATCGACGAGGGAAAATTCCACGGCGTTACCATCGCCGATACGCCCACAGGCTGTTTCAGCGTCATCAGGCGGTGGTTGCCGTTATGCGTCGGGATAATATCGCCATAAACGCGGCGGCATTCTTCGGCCATCCATTCGACATACCCGATGCCGCTTTGGATTTCGGCCTTCGCCTGCGCGAGGGGCTTGCCCTGCTCCGCCGTCAGGATACGGCAGAGGTCGTCGAGGTTTTCCGTTTGCAAATCCGCCCAGCGGCGCAGGATTTTTGCGCGCTCAGCCGCCAGCATGCTGCGCCATGTGCCAAACGCCTGATCCGCCGCCGCAATCGCGCGGCGGGTTTCGTCTGCGCCCATATTGGGCACGGCGCCGAGAATTTCGCCGGTTGCGGGGTTCGTGACCTCAATCGTCTTGCCGCTATCGGCGGGCACCCATTGGCCGTCGATATAGGCCATATCGCGCCAGAGCGTGGGGTCTTTCAGCTTCAGCGCGGCGGCGACGGCTTCGGGTTTACGCACGGCGTTTGACATGACGGGCACTCCTTGAATAACAGATGACAATAATATGGCGGGTTTCGTGCCGCCCGGCAACCCCCGCGCCCGCCGCGCCCAAATACTTGTCGCCACAGGGAAATTCGGATAGTTTGAACATCCGTCAGCCAAGGAGATTATCCATGACCACGCCCGCCTTCCCGCCCGGCACCGAATGGTACAAGGTCGAAATCAACGACCTGCGCGTCGATAACATGAAAGTCGGCATCGCCGATTGGGAACGCCACCCCGATAAAACCCAGCCTATTCTGGTCGATGTCGCGCTTTACCGCGCAGTGGGCGCGCTGAATGCCAAAAACATCGATGATTGCATCAACTATGTGCATGTCATCAGCCACGTCACCGAAAAATGGCCAAAGCGGGCGCATACCGACCTTTTGGAAACGCTTCTGGAAGAGCTGGTCGGTGTTTGTTTCGAAGATGCGCGCGTCGATGCCTGCCGCGTCAAAATCAGAAAGCCGCATGTGTTCAACGGCTATGCCGTGCCCAGCGTCGAATTTTTCCGCATGCGCCCGAAATAACCAGCACAACGCACGCAACAAAAAAGCCGCCGTTTAACCGGCGGCTTTTTTGTTATCGGCGAAGCGCGCTTTACGCAGCCTGCGCCAGTGCGGCCAGTTTGGCGCGCACGATGTCGATATTTTTCTGGATATGCGATGCCTTGGCATGGTCGTCCTTGGCAAAGCCGATATCGTCTTCGAGGTCTTTAAGTTTTTCTTCAAGCGAAGCGCGGTCGAGGTCGTTGAGGTTGACCGCTTCTTCGGCAAGAACAGAGCAAAGCGCGCCCGTCACATCGACAAAACCGCCGGAGACGAAAATGCGTTTCACTTCGCCCGCCGGTGACGTGACAGAAACAACGCCCGGACGCAGCGACGACAGCATCGGCGCGTGGTCGGCCAGAACGCCGAATTCGCCTTCACCGCCCGGCACGATAACCATGCTGGCTTCTTCGGACGCAAGAATACGCTCCGGCGAGACCAGTTCGAACTGGAAGGTTTTATCGGTCAGCTTCTCGGCCATATCCGTGTCCTATTCGTTGCGTAAAGTTAGGCAGCTTCTTTTGCCAGTTTCTTGGCTTTTTCGACTGCTTCCTCGATGGTGCCGACCATGTAGAAGGCTTTTTCAGGCAGGTGGTCGTATTCACCGTTCACGATGCCTTTGAAACCCTTGATGGTGTCTTCGAGCGTGACGAACACGCCGGGCGTACCCGTGAAGACTTCCGCAACGTGGAAAGGCTGCGACAGGAAACGCTGGATTTTACGCGCGCGGGCAACGGTGAGTTTGTCTTCTTCAGACAATTCATCCATACCCAGAATGGCGATGATGTCCTGCAGCGCCTTGTAGCCCTGCAGCGTTTTCTGAACGGCCGTGGCGACTTGATAGTGCTCTTCGCCGATGATGCGGGGGTCGAGAATGCGCGACGTGGAGTCGAGCGGGTCAACCGCGGGGAAGATGGCCATTTCGGCAATCTGGCGCGACAGAACGGTACGGGCATCCAAGTGCGCAAACGACGTTGCGGGGGCCGGGTCGGTCAAGTCGTCCGCAGGAACGTAGATGGCCTGAACGGAGGTAATCGAGCCCTTGGTGGTGGAGGTAATGCGCTCCTGCATCGCGCCCATTTCGGTTGCGAGCGTCGGCTGGTAACCAACCGCGGAGGGGATACGGCCAAGAAGCGCCGACACCTCTGCACCCGCCTGCGTGAAGCGGAAGATGTTATCAACGAAGAACAGAACGTCCTGACCTTCCTGGTCGCGGAAGTATTCCGCCTGCGTCAGACCGGACAGCGCCACGCGCGCGCGCGCGCCCGGCGGTTCGTTCATCTGGCCGTAAACGAGGGACACTTTGGAGCCTTCGCCATCCAGCTTGATAACACCGGAGTCAATCATCTCGTGATAAAGGTCGTTGCCTTCGCGCGTACGCTCGCCCACGCCTGCGAATACCGAAACACCACCGTGTTTCATGGCGACGTTGTTGATGAGCTCCATAATCGTAACCGTCTTGCCCACGCCCGCACCGCCGAAGAGGCCGATTTTACCGCCCTTCGCGTAAGGAGCCAGCAGGTCAACGACTTTAATGCCGGTGACGAGGATTTGGGTTTCCGTGGACTGCTCGGTGAATTCCGGCGCGCTGCGGTGGATGGGGTAGTGTTCTTTGGCGTTGATGGGGCCGCGCTCGTCAATCGGCTCGCCCACGACGTTCAGGATGCGGCCAAGCGTTGCGGGACCGACGGGAACCGAAATCGGCTTGCCCGTATCGGCAACAGCCGCGCCGCGCACGAGACCTTCGGTCGCGTCCATGGCGATGGTGCGCACGGTGTTTTCACCAAGGTGCTGCGCAACTTCCAGAACCAGCGTCTTGCCGTCGTTGTCAACGGTCAGCGCGTTCAGAATGGGGGGCAGCTTGCCTTCGAACTGCACGTCAACAACGGCACCCGTAATCTGTACGATTTTGCCGGGAGCGCCTGCATTTTGTGCGGCCAGTTTTACCATGGGGTTTGTCTCCTTCTATTCCTAAATCTTTGTATCTTGTTGCAGCTTGCGCAGGTTATACGGCTTCGGCACCCGAAATAATCTCGATGAGCTCTTTCGTGATGTAAGCCTGACGTGCGCGGTTGTATTTCAGCGTCAGGTTCGAAATCATGTCGCCCGCGTTGCGCGTGGCGTTGTCCATCGCGGTCATACGCGCGGCCTGTTCGCCCGCGGCGCTATCCAGCAGCGCACGGAAAACCTGCACAGACAGGTTGCGCGGCAAAAGCTCGGCCAGGATGCCCTCTTCGCTCGGTTCGAATTCGTAAAGCGCTTTGGCGGTTTCGTCCGCGGGGGCTTTTTCTTCAGCCTTTCCTGCGCCTGCATCCACCGACAGGGGGATAAGCTGATAGGCGCTCGGGATTTGTGCAATGACGGATTTGAACTGGTTGTAAACCAGCGTGCAAACATCGAACTCGCCCTGTTCCAGCGCATCAAGGATATAATCGGATACCAGTGCGGCATCGGCAAAAGACAGATGCTTGCGGCCGAGGTTTTCAAACGTTTTGACGATTTTATCGCCATGGTCGCGCTTGAGCGCGGCTGCGCCCTTGCGGCCGACGCAAACCAGCTTCACGGTTTTACCTGCCGTCACCAGCTCGCGGATTTTCAGGCGCGCAAGACGGATGATGGAGCCGTTGAAGCCGCCGCAAAGTCCGCGGTCGGACGTCATGACGACGAGCAGTTGCACATCGTCCTTGCCCGTTCCCGCCATCAAAAGCGGCGCGCCGCTGCCCATGTCGAGGTTCGCGACAAGACGCCCCAGCATACCCGACATGCGCGAGGCATAGGGCTGGCTGGCTTCGGCCTGCTGCTGGGCACGGCGCAGTTTGGACGCCGCAACCATTTTCATGGCCGAGGTAATCTTGCGCGTGGATTTCACGCTCGCGATCCGGTTTCTGAAGTCCTTCAAACTGGGCATTGCTATCTACAACCTTATATCCGAGTGGAGCGTTCTATCAGGCAGCCTTTTTGGAGCTGACGAAGGAGCCGGAAAATTCCTCGAGGAATTTTTCAATCGCGGCTTTCGTGTCGTCGCTGATTTTCTGCTCGTCGCGGATGGATTTCAGGATAGCCGGCGCCTGCGTACGGATAGCGCTCAGCATTTGCGCTTCGTATTTGTTGACGTCAGCAACCGGCAGCGCATCGAGGTAACCGTTCACGCCGGAGAAAATCGACACGACCTGCTCTTCGAAGGGCAGCGGGCTGAACTGCGGCTGTTTCAGAAGCTCGGTCAGACGCTGGCCACGAGCCAGAAGTTTCTGG
>DQGU01000219.1 GCA_003524565.1 Rhodospirillaceae bacterium | reverse complement strand
TCACACCGGCGAAGGCCGGTGTCCGGCTGCCGCCAAACATTTGGGTGGAAAACTTCTGGATTCCGGCCTGCGCCGGAATGACAGGCGCTTTTGCAAACCGCCGCGCAGAAATACTACGGCTGTGGCGGTTTTTTCTTTTTGGTGGCGGGAACCGGATTGTCTGCCTTCGCGCGCTGCGCGAAATTTGTGTTCGCGCGCGGCGCGAGGCGCAAATCATCTGCGGTTTCCTGCAGCATCAGGTGGTCGATGGCGTTCAGCACGCTGTCGATATCCACATCGGCGCGGTGCGCGGCAGGCAAGTGCTGCGCGTGCAGGGATTCAGCATCAAGGCGGCGGCCGCGCCACAAGCGTGCATCGAAAACGCAGCCCAGTTGCTGCGTCTGTGCCAGCAGCAATAAAACCGTCTGCCCTGCGGGCGTTTTTTGCATCAGGTCATCGGCTGTCAGCTCAGCGCCTGCCGCCAGAAACTTATCGCGCACCACATCGAAATGCCCAGCCTTGGCCGCCAGATGCAGCGCGGTCTGCCCGCCATACATCGCCTGCGGCGCGCGCAAGGCCGCGATATCCAGCCCCTCGAAAAAACTGCGGCTTTGCGTCGCGGCACTTTCGCCGCGGCGGATTTTATCGGCGACGTCTTTCATGCCCAGGCTTATCGCCCAATCAAGCGCATTCATGTCGCGGTGATAAACGGCAGGGTCGCCGCCGTATTCGAGCATCAAAAGCGCGGCTTCGCTATGGCCGTGCGCAATGGTGATGCAAAGATAATTGCCAAGCCCTGCGCGCGGGTCAGCGCCCGCGGCCAAAAGCGCCAGCATCACATCGGGCTTGCCGCGCGGAATGGCGTTGAGCAGCGCCACGGAATCATCATGTGCGGCATTCGCCCCGCGCGCGAGAAAATCCTGCACCAGTTTGGCATCGCCCTGCGCGGCGGCTTCGGCCATGGCGTCGTCCAGCACCTGCTGCGTCAGCAAAAGGCCGCGGGCAATCAGCACATCGACCACCGCCTGCTGGCCTTGGGATGCGGCGTTCAAAAGCACCCGCCCCTCGCGGTAATTGATATCGACACCCATATCGAGCAGCGTTTCCACCCGCCACACATCGCCCATGCGCGCCGCCTTGCACAGGGCGTCGCCCAGCTGCGCCGCGTTTTGGGAACGCACCTGCATCAGCCATTTTTCATCATCGTCGTCGAGGTCTGCTACGGACATCACTTAAACTCCCAAACGGCGATTCTGCCCGAAGTTGCGCCCGAAGGGACAAAAAAACGGGTGTACGCCTGTGCGCGCGTCCAAAACGCGGCAAAGTCAAAGGTTAACAGCGCGTACGCTGCATGCTTTTACGAAACATTGCCTTTATAAGGGTTTAGCGCCGCAGGGTCAATCCACAGGGGTTTCAGGCGGGCGGCAAAATTAAGTCAATCTTAACACATCACTGATATTAAAGAAGAAATCGGCTTGAAACGTGCGGTTTTTGTTGAATACCGCTAAAGTTTTATGTAATATAAAAATATGGAGATGAACATGACGCATAAAGAGCACTTCGACTCCAAAGCCAGCCGCCCCGCCGCATCCGATGCGGCGCCTGCACAGGCGGCTATCCAGATACAGGAAAATGGCGTCAAGGTCGTGCATCACGGCCCCGGCGTTATGCGTCCGCAGTAATTCTGCGCATTTCTGACGAGTTTATTGTTGTGAGCCCCTTCCTTCCAAACCCGGCTTTTACGAGCCGGGTTCATTTTTTCCGGCTCATGTATTCTGTATATTTGTGGATAATTCTTGGCGCACAGCCCCGCTTTGTGGTTTGATAGAACTGCAAACGGCGGCCCTTGGGGTGTGTTCGCTCAGGGTTTCAGGGAGTTCTTCCATGTCTCGTTTGCCGGCACGCCTCACGCCGTTCTTTTTTGACTCTAGCCAACCGCCTGTACCGCCAGATACGCCCCCCACAAATAATCGCGGCGACTGGACGGAGTCCCACCCCGAAGGCTGGGCGCGTAAAACGGTCGCGGTCAATTTCATCGGAACGGTCGTTCACGAACGGCCGGACCCCTTTGCGACCGAAGAGCAAAAACAAAAACGCAAAGCCAAGCTGGATAAAATGGCCGCGCGCAACGAGCGCGTTTTGAACGAAGCGCTGTTCATCCTGTCGCAAAGCCCGACCGGCCGCGACGTGCTGGAGCAAATGACCAAAGAAGGATACCGCATCGTATTCGATGACAAGCGCACGGGCGACCGCGGCGCGGGCGGGCTTTGCGACCCGTCGGATAAAACCATCGTGCTGCGCGGGCATGACAATGCCGCCTACCTCGCGCTGCTCATCGGTCACGAAGCGGTGCATGCGGTGCAAAACACGCGGCATGATTTATTCCCATCGACCCGCCACAAACCCGAGGTTGGCATCCGTCTTTCGTTTGCCATCGAAGCGGACGCCTATGCGCAGCAGGCGCAAATCGCGCTGGAGCTTGCCTACGGCGACCCCGACGGTCCTGCCGACCAGATAAAGTTCGAAGAGCCGGTAGAGCAAATGCGCCAGCGTTTCCCCGACATCATGCGCGCGGCGGAGCGTGTCATGACGCATGCCGACAACATGAAAAACGGCGCGAGCGTCGCCGCAGCCTTCGAAGCTTTCTACGGCAATTTTCATCTGCGCACGTTTTACGAAGACGCGCATACCGAATGG
>DQGU01000044.1 GCA_003524565.1 Rhodospirillaceae bacterium | reverse complement strand
ATATCCACCCGCGCAATATCAACCAGCTCTTGAAAATATCCAGCGAGCGCGGCGATGCCGACCTTGTGCATACGCTTTTGCTGCGCACGCAGTCGCAGGCGATTTACCATCCGGACAATATCGGCCACTTCGGTCTTGCGCTTGAAAAATACGCGCATTTCACATCGCCCATCCGGCGTTATGCGGATTTGATTGTCCACCGCTCGCTTGTCCGTGCCTGCAAGTTGGGCGACGGCGGGTTGACGCCGCACGAAGAAGAAAACATCTTCGACATATCGGAGCATATTTCGCAAACCGAGCGCCGCTCCATGCTCGCGGAGCGTGATGTGATGGACAGATTCACCGCGCAATACCTGCAATCGCATATCGGGCAGGTCTTCAAAGGCAAAATTTCAAGCGTCGCGTCCTTCGGTCTTTTCGTCACGCTGGACGAATCCGGCGCGGACGGCATTTTGCCGATGCGCCAGCTGCCGCGCGACTATTACATCCACGACGAAAAACGCCACATGCTGGTCGGCAAGGAAACACGCCGTACCTTCCGCATGGCGGATGCGGTTTATGTGCGCCTGTTGGAGGCGAACCCGCAGCGCGGCAGCACCGTGTTTGAACTGGTGGAAGGCGCAGATGACGGCGAAGGCTTCAGCCCCCGCCCGCCCAGAACAGACCGCGGCCAAGACCGCGGCCATCACCGCGGCGCACGCGGGCAAGGCCAAAAAGACCGCAGAGATGGCGCACGGCGCAACGATGGCGGCGACAGACAAGGCAGGGACGGCGAGCGCCCGCAGGGCAGCCGCGGCGGCAAAAACAAACCGTTCGGTAAAAAGAACAAAAAACGCAGAAGGTAAAAACGGCGGGGCGGTGATTTACGCCTTGCGCGCAGCGGGCGCCGCTTCGACAACGCGGTTGCGGCCGCCGCGCTTGGCATCGTAAAGCGCCTTGTCCGCACGCTCTATCAGCGTCACGATTTCTTCGCCCGGCGTATATTCGGCAACACCGATGGAAAGCGTGATGCGTCCCATGTTTTCGTTGTTCGCCTTGTTGATGACTTCCTTGCTTTCGACCGATTTGCGCAGCACTTCGGCAACGCGCAGGCCTGCGGATACAGGCGTATCGGGCAGAATAATCGCAAATTCTTCGCCGCCGTAGCGTGCGGCAAAGTCGCGGCCTTTGACGTTGTCGGTCAGCGTACGCGCCACAAGGCGCAGCACCTGGTCGCCCACCTGGTGGCCGTAGGTATCGTTGAATTTTTTGAAAAAGTCGATATCGAGCAGCATCAGCACCATGGGCGTGTTGCCGGTTTCACATTCGGAAACGCAGTTCAGCATTTGCTGGTCGAAAGCCTTGCGGTTAAGAAGGCCGGTCAGGCCGTCTGTCATCGCTTCTTTTTTCACAGTGTCGAGGTTGTTGCGCAACTCCGTCACTTGCTGCGACGAATTGACCAGCTGCACTTCGAGTTCCTGGTTCTTCTCGACCATCTTTTTGGTATCGGCAACAATGGCGGTGACAATCTTGCCAAGATCTTCAATCGAATTCGCCTGCGTCAGTTGGTCGGACACGTCGCTCAGGTTATCGCCGTATTCGGTCGCGGCGGATTTCGCGCCGCTGACCATCGCGGCCAGTTCGGCAATCGCGCTTTGCATCTGGTCGCTGATTTTTTTGACGGCTTCGTCGCGCACCGCTTCGTTCATATAGCGGCGGTAAATCTGGTGGCAGGCCACTTCGTCAAGCTTGCCCTGATAGGCTTCGATGGCGCGCACGATTTCGATGTCGCCGACGAAGTAGCGATACCAAAGCTCGTACATCTCCGGCACGGGGCGCAGTTTCAAAACCTCGATACGCTCCAGCGCGTTCACGGCGATTTCCTGCGCTTTTTCAAGCGACTCGCTGTACATGAACGGGGTCGTGATTTCCACGGCGGCCGTTTTGTCGTTCGGGTCTTTTTTGTCAGTCGGTTTGTTCATATACGGGGCAGCGCCTGTGTGAAAGCCTTGGTCATCTAATGATTAATAAAATAGAGAAATTGCGGCAGAATTTCCAGTGTCCACAGCATTTTCAGAACATTACAAATGTTTAATGTCCGGCTGCATGTGCTCCGTCTGCGCCGACAGGGCGACGATGGCGTCTTCGGGGGTTTCCACAACCTGATAAAGACTGCGGTGCCAGAAGGGCGTGAAGCCCACTTCGACCATGTGGTCCACCATTTTGAGCAGCGGATCGTAAAAACCATCCACATTCACAAAAACGATGGGCTTGTCATGCAGGCCGAGGTATTTCCATGTCAGGATTTCGAAAGTTTCGTCCAGCGTACCAAAACCGCCCGGCAGGACGATGAATCCTTCGGATTTATCGACCATCATTTTCTTGCGCGTATGCATGCTATCCACGATATGCAATTCGGTCACATCGTCGTTCATGACTTCTTTGTCCTGAATATGCTCGGGGATGATGCCGACGACTTCGCCGCCAGCGGCAAAGCAAGCTTGCGAAACAATCCCCATCAAACCGACACGACCCCCGCCATAAACCAGACGCACCTTGGATTCCGCCATCACCTGCCCGAGGCGGGCGGCAATATCCTTGTAAATCTGGTCAACTTTATGGCCCGTGCCGCAATAGACACAGGCGGAAGCGATTTTCGACATGGCGCTGAATTTCTCCTTTATATCCGCGGCATTGGCGGCGGACGGTGGATAACTGTATAGGGAAATTGCCGCAATCTGTCCAGTTTTTTAGATTTTTATGTAAAAATTTAAACCGCAAAAACCCGTTTTTACTTGTCTTGCGCCGCAATAAACGACAAAACTACGGTTTGATTTTCACCCCAGCGCAGGAATACCCGTCATGGACGACATTATCAGC
>DQGU01000158.1 GCA_003524565.1 Rhodospirillaceae bacterium | reverse complement strand
AGTGGGAAAAGGCCGCGCGCGGCGCCGCCCCACGCGCCCCCTGCGGTTTTGACCGCATGGTTTTTGCGCGCGCCTTCCGGCTTCTTTTTTTCACGAAAGGACTATGACCATGCATGACATTATTCACAACATCGGCATGTCGCAAATCGCGGCGCCGCAAACCCTGACCAGCGGCAGCATTGTCAGCGAAACCATCGACATGCAGGGCATCGGCGCGCTGGCCGTGGCGGTGCTTTTGGGCGATACGGCGGATACGCTGGGCGCGTCCGTCTATATCGACCTTAAAATCGAACATGCGGAGGATAACGGCGCCGGCACGCCCGCCGCCTTCGCCGCCTGCACGGACGTTGACGTGAAGCCGGACATGAGCCTCGTCAGCGGCGTTTTCAAACGCGTCGATAACAACGCCGAAGCCGACACCCGCTATGCCGTGGAATACAGCGGCGGCAAGCGTTTTGTGCGCATCACCGCACAGGCGCAGGGTTTGAGCGAGGGTATTCAGGTCGCCATGCTGGCACTGGCCGCGAACCCCGCGCAAGCACCGGTCGATAACAGCTAAGGCCGCTTTCACTTTTTGACCGAAGCCTCCTCCCCTCTGCGGGCGGGGCGGCACACCGCTGCCCCGCCTGTTTTTTCAATCAACGCAGATTGCACCCGCGCAAACGGAGAAAACCATGACCACACCCGCCTATCATCTGGTGGAAACCGTCCCTGCGGGGGCAGAGCCGCTGACGCTGGAGGAAACGCGCCTGCACCTGCGCGTCAGCCACGATGCGGAAGACGCCCTGATTGCGGGGCTGATTGCCACGGCGCGCATGGCCTGCGAACAAATGACCGGCCTTGCGCTGATTAACCGCGGGTATAGCCTTTGGCTGGATTGCTGGCCGGGTAGCGAGAATAGCGGCTGGTGGGATGGCGTGCGCGACGGTGTGCGCAGCAACGTACCCAAGGCCGTCATGCTGCCGCGCCCGCCGCTTTGCGCGGTAGAGGGTATTTATATTTATAACGCGGCAAATACCGCCGCGTCTTTTGACCCTGCGCATTACTACGCCGATACGCTGCGCCGCCCGGGGCGGATTTTGCTGCAAAACGGCGCGGCCGCACCGATGCCGGAGCGCCGCGCCAACGGCATCGAAATTCGCTATACCGCCGGATTTGGCACCACGCCGCAGGCCGTGCCCGCGATGCTGCGGCAGGGCATGAAACAGATGGCCGCCTATATGTACGAAAACCGCGGCGATGCACCGGAGCGGGCATTGGAGCTTTCGGGCGCGGGCATCTTGTTCCGCCCCTTTCGCATGATGAGGCTGGCATGACGGAGAATAATCAAGGTATCGGCGCATTGCGCCATGCGCTCAGACTGCAAAATGCGCTGAAAACGCCCGATGGCGGCGGCGGGTGGCATACTGTCTGGCAAGATGCCGCCCTGCATCCGCTGGTTTATGCGGCCATAGAAACCGCCGGCGGGGGGGAGAAATTGCAAAACCACCGCCTTGAAGAAAACATTACCCGCCGCCTGCGTATTCGCGCGCGCGCGGACATTGGCGCAGGCATGCGGCTGGTCGATACGGCGGCGCATACCGGATATGAAATTATTTCCGTGCGCCCTGCGGCGGATGACGGCCGTTTTTTGTTGCTGGAGACGACAGTGCGGCCGCTTTAAGATGCCTTGCGCGGCGACAGCGGCAGAGGCAAAATGGGCGCATGATGTTTTTTGTTTTCATGCTGCTGGTTTACGCCATGGCGTTTTTTCACCGTTTTGAACACCGCGCGATGATTGACGATTTGCGCGCGCTGCTGCCGTTATTGCCGCTGGGCGCGGATATTCCGCCGCCGCACGACTGGCGACAGAGCGGCGGCACGCCGGATGCCCCGCGGCTTTTACGCGCGTTTCGCCCCGCAAGCGGCCGCGCACGGCTGCGCTACGCCATGCCGGTTTTATTTGCCGCCGTGATGATGATTGTTTTGCAAACCTACGCCTTTGCCGCCTGTTATATCGCGGCCTGCGCGGTGAAATGGTTTTTACTGAAGACCGAACTGACACGCAGCACACAAGACGCGGCAAAGGGCAGCTACGCCCTTTTTATCGGCGGCTGGCGTGTGATGGGGGAAGAGATATAAGCGCCGCGTATCAGGGTGCTTTATCTTGCCCCGGCTCTTGCTTGGGCTCTTGCTTGGATTCTTGTCCGGGCGCGGGCTTGGCGTCGCCGTCCGCAGGTTTTTGTTCAGCCGGCTTTTCTTCGGGCGATTTTTCTTCCGGTGCGGGGGTATCGGCCGCAACGATTTCTTCGGGCAGCGGGCCGAGGTTGCGCGGGTCTGTGGGCACCCATTCGGCAACTTCGCGGTCGGCAACTTCGACATCGTTATAATGCAGCTGGGTGCGCAGGCGCTCGGCCATAGTATCCGCGGCCTTTGCAAGGCGCGGGTTGCCGCGGCCGCGCGCGGCGATGCGGAACCATTTATAGGCCGTCACATGGTCGGGCTTGATATCGAATGTTTCGCCCTTGCTGCCCTGATACATGTGCGTGGCATAGAAAAAGGCGGATGTCTGGTGGCCAAGCTTCGCCGCACGTTCGTACCACAAAATAGCCAGGCGCGTGTTCACAGGAATGCCGTCGCCCACCTGATAGAGCGCGGCCGTGGCCAGCATGGCATCGGCGTTGTTACGCTCCGCCGCGCGGTGGTAAAGCAGGAAAGCTTCGGTTGTGTCTTTGCCGACGCCGTGACCTTCGGCGTACATGTTGCCGAGCAGAACCATCGCGCGCGCATCGCCCTGTTCGGCGAGCGGGCGCAGCTGCACGATGGCGCGGCGCCAGTTTTTGGCGTCATAGGATTTTTTGCCTTCAAGAAAATCCGCCATGGCCGCCACCGGCAGCGCGACAACAAAAGCCATGACCAGCATCAATACCTTGAAACGCATAGGAACCCCCGTCCGTGCGCGCGCAGGGCAGCGCGCCGGATAATGTATGTGACAAAGAATCTGAAAAGCGCCCTTCTTCAAGAATAAGCTTTTTGTGTGTTTTTTTCAAACCCTGCCGCCGCGCCATGCGGTGGCGGAGATAAGGAACTTTATGTCGAGCGAGACGTTCTGGCACCTGCAATCCGCCCTTTACGCGAAATTGACCGAAAACACAGCGCTTTGCGCCCTTCTGGCCGCGGGCGGCGGCAGCGTGTATGACAGCGTGCCGCCGGATGCCGCTTTTCCCTATATCGTCATCGGCGCGATGCAAAGCGCACCCGAAGGCACCCAGACCACCGAAGCCCACGATATCCGCCTGACGCTGCATATTTACAGCCGCGAAGACGGCCAGCGCGAGGCAAAGCGCATCATGGCCGCCTGCGCGGGTGCGCTTGAAGACGGCGCGCTGAATGTCGCGGGGCATGTGGTGGTGCTGTGCCGCCAGACGGGCGCCAGCTGCGCCCTCGCCGCCGACGGGCGCACGCGCCATGCGCAAATGGAATACCGCCTGATGGTGGAACCCGTCGTTTAAATTCTCACACCCCTGTTCATATAGATAGATGGAGGAGCCCATGCCCAGCCAGAAAGGCCGCGACCTGCTTTTGAAAATCGGCGACGGCGAAGAAGACGAAACCTTCACCGCCATCGGCGCCGCGCGCACGGTTGCCATGACCGTCAATAACCAAAGCGCCGATGCAACCAGCATGGCCGACGGCGGTATTCAGGTTTTGAATGCCGCCGCGGGCGTGCAAAGCCTAAGCTTGCGCCTTGAGGGTATTTTCAAAGACAGCGCCGCCGAAGAATCCCTGCGCGCCCTCGCCTTCAGCCGCGCGGCGTGTCATTTCCTTTTGCAATTCCCGAACGGTGACAGCTATAGCGCGCCGTTTGTGGTCGAAAGCTATAACCGCGGCGGCAGTTTTGACGGGCTGGAAACATTCGGCGTCACCCTGCTGCGCGCAGGCGAAGGCATTTTTGCAGCGGCGGGTGAAGCATGAGCCATCTGCCCGCACTGAGCCTGCCCCTGCCGGATGGATGCTTGCCCCTGCCCCTGACACTCGCGCTGGTCGAGGTCATGGAGGCGCAAGCGGGCAGCCTTTACGCCCTTGCCGCCGATGTGCTGGCTGGCAAGGCGGCGCATGGCACGCTGATAACACTGCTGCGCGCCATTTACATCCATGGCGGCTGCGGCATGAAAGAAAGCGCGCTTGAGGATTATTTGCTGACCTTGAGCGCCGTTAAAATCGTGACTGAAATTCTGGCCGCGGTTTTAACGCCGCTGTCGCGCATCGATATAGCGGTGGAACGCGAAGAGGGGGAGCGCGCGCCGGTGCAGGCCGGCGGCTGAACCTGCCCCGCCTGCGCGGGTTTTTCATGGGCGTTTTGGGCTGGACGCCGGATGTTGTTTGCAGCCGCGCTTCGCTGCGCGATTTGGCGGAGGCCTATGCCGAATGGACGGCGCAGCACGCCCCCGCCGCAGAAGCTGCGCCCAATACCACCACCCCGAATCCGGCAGCGCTGGCGGATTTCATGCAGGGCATGCTGGCGCGTTTTCCGGACGCGCCGCAAGCGGGCAAGAAAGATAACAAAAAAGGTAACATCAAATGAGTTTTGACCGGGATACCGAAAATATCACCCGCGCGCTTGAAGACATGCAAGGGCGCAGCCGCAGCCTGAACGACAGCCTGAAGCTGCTGGCCGAAGAAGGGTTCGAACGTCTGGGCCGCGCCGTGCAAACGCAGGCACGCAGCGCCGCGGGCGGGCGCAGCGGCAGCGGCGACAG
>DQGU01000021.1 GCA_003524565.1 Rhodospirillaceae bacterium | reverse complement strand
AGCCTGAAGCGCCTCGGCACCGACCACATCGACGTTTATTTCATGCACGGTTTCGATGCACAAACGCCGGTGGATGAAACCCTCTCCGCGCTTGACCATCTGGTCACAAGCGGCAAGGTCGGGTACATCGGCTGCTCCAACTTCTCCGGCTGGCATTTGATGAAATCGCTGGCGACGTCGGAAAAATACGGCCTGGCGCGTTATGTGGTGTATCAGGGCTATTATTCCCTCATCGGCCGCGATTACGAAGAAGAGCTGATGCCGCTTGGCATCGACCAGGGCGTCGGCTGCATGGTTTGGAGCCCGCTCGGCTGGGGCCGTCTGACCGGCAAAATCCGCCGCGGCCAGCCGCTGCCCGAAGGCCGCATCAAACAGGGCGGCGCCGAAGGCGGCCCGCCGGTAGATGACGCATATCTCTATACCGTCGTCGATGCGCTGGACGAGATTGCCAAGGAAACGGGCAAGACCGTGCCGCAAATCGCGCTCAACTGGCTTTTGCAGCGCCCCACCGTTTGCAACATCGTTATCGGTGCGCGCAACGAGGAACAGCTGAAACAAAACCTCGGCGCGACGGGCTGGAGCCTGACGGCAGAGCAGATTAAAAAACTCGACGCCGCCAGCGAAAAAACGCCGTCCTATCCGTACTGGCACCAGCGCGGCTTTGCGGAGCGCAACCCGCGCCCCGTTTAAGCAAACGCAATAAACAAAAAAACCGGCGCTGTCACAAGCGCCGGTTTTTTGTTTATGCAGGCGTGCGCACCAATACGTTTTTGAATTGCCACGGGTCGTCGCGGTCGAGCATCTCCGGCGCAAGACTGCCGCGCCCCTTGAGCGGGTGCCAGTCGGTGTAATACCCCGCGACCTTGCCCAGATAGGGTTTTTGCACATCAAGGCAGCGGGCGAAATCCATGTCGTCGGCTTCAACCACGCCCGCGTCCGGATTTTCGAGCGCCCAGACGATACCCGCCAGCATGCCCGATGTGACCTGAAGCCCCGTCGCGTTCTGATGCGGGGCAAGGCTACGCGCCTGTTCGATGCTCAGCTGCGAGCCGTACCAATAGGCGTTTTTCGCATGACCGTACAAAAGAACGCCCAGCTCGTCCGCACCGTCGAGGATTTCTTCTTCCGCCAACACCTGTTGTTTTTTAGGCAGCTTGCCGCCGCGGTCGAACATTTCATCCAGCGACAACAGCGCAACGTTCGACGGGCGGTAGGCGTAATGCACCGTCGGGCGATATTCCGGCCTATCAGGCGCACCCACGGTGTAATAATCCGCAATGGCCACAGATTCATGATGCGGCACCAGAAATGCCCGCTGCGGCCCCGGCGTCGGGCACCAGCTGCGCACGCGGGTATCGCCGCCGCTTTGCAGCATATAAATTGCGGCCATGCAGCCCGTTTTATGCCGCCGCGCCTGCGGGGGCAGCCAGCGTTCATGCGTGCCCCAGCCCATTTCGGCGGCGGCAAGACCTTCGGCGACCATGCCCTCGACCGACCATGTATTCACAAAAACATTCATCGGCTTGGGCCGCAGGCTGCGCTGCATGTCACGCTCGGCGATATGCACACCCTTGACGCCCGCCTGCTGCATCAACTGCGCCCAGCCGCGGCGGGTTTGCGGCGCGGGCGTATCGATACCCCGCAGACCAAGGTCACGCGCAAGGTTCAGCAGCGCCTCTTTCAAAAGCCACGACACCATGCCCGGGTTCGCGCCGCAGCTGGATATTGCCGTCGCACCGCCGCGGTTGCGGGTGCGGCCTTCGGCCAGCATCGCCTCGCGCATCGCGTAATTCGTGCGCGCGGCGATGTCGATGTTTTTATCATGGAAATATCCGGCCCAGGGCTCGACAGAACTATCGATATAAAGCGCATCCAAATCATAGCAAAGCCGCATCACGTCCACCGACGACACATCGACCGAAACGTTGATGCAAAACCCGCGCCCGTCTTCGCTTTGCAGCAAAGGCTCCAGCACCGCGCGGAAGTTTTCTTTTGTCAAAGCCTGTTGCAAAAAGCGGACGCCGAAGCTTTCGGCCAGTGCGCGCCCGCTGCCATCGGGGTCGATAACCACAAATTTCGCAGGGTCAAACCCCACATGCCGCGCCAGCAGCGGCAAAAGCCCGCGGCCGATGGAGCCAAAGCCAATCATGACAACCGCGCCCTGAATATGCGCATGCACGCCTTGCGGCGGCGTGGAAGATATATTCGCTGTTTCAGTCATGGCCGGCGCCTCCTTGGCTTTTCAGGGCTGGGGCAAAAAATGAATGCCGCGTATGCAAACGGCGAAATGCCGCCGAACATCAATAAAATCGATAATATTTATTATATTTTTTGTTTAACCCGCATGGCCACAAAAAACAACCCCGCGACGCGCGCGGGGTTATGGAAGCCATTGAAAAGCGCTTAAAAACAGCACCTTCGTGCGCGGCACACTCAAAAAAATTTCACATCAGCGATTGAGCGCGGCGAAATTTTTATCTGCCGTCGTGCCGCTTGCGGGGGCTTTGCGGCCTGCTTTGCGGTTATAGGCGCGCTGTTTTCTTTTCCAGTCGCGTT
>DQGU01000221.1:4462-4738 GCA_003524565.1 Rhodospirillaceae bacterium | reverse complement strand
TGGTTTTTCGCGCCCATCATGCACTGTACGCGTTTGCCTGCCAGCGTGGCGCGGTTATAGACATGGGTACCGACGGCGGTCGAGCCGACGAAGGATACGGCTTTGATATCCGCATGGTCGCAAATCGCGTTCACGACGTCGGGGCCGCCATGCACGACGTTCAGAACGCCCGCGGGGATGCCGGCCTCAATCGCCAGTTCGACCAGTTTCATGGTCGAAAGCGGGTCTTGCTCCGACGGTTTCAAAACGAATGTATTGCCGCAGGCAATCGCCATC
>DQGU01000221.1:0-4398 GCA_003524565.1 Rhodospirillaceae bacterium | reverse complement strand
GAGATCTACACTCTTCCCCCACGCGGTTCACCACATCGGGGCCGCCATGCACCACGTTGAGCACGCCGGCGGGGATGCCCGCCTCGATCGCCAGCTCGACCAGTTTCATGGTGGAGAGCGGATCTTGCTCCGACGGTTTCAGCACGAAGGTATTGCCGCAGGCAATCGCCATCGGGAACATCCAGAGCGGAATCATGGCAGGGAAGTTGAACGGGGTGATGCCCGCGCAAACGCCCAGCGGCTGCAAAACGGTATAGGTATCGACGCCGTTTGCGACGTTATTGGCAAGCTCGCCCATTTGCAGGTTGCCGATGTTGGCCGCATGTTCGACGACTTCAAGGCCGCGGAAAACATCGCCCTCGGCATCGGGCAGGGTCTTGCCTTGCTCTGCCGTCAGTACCGCCGCGATTTCTTTCATATTCTCGCGGATGAGCTGCTGGTATTTGAGGAAGATGCGCGCGCGCGCGCCGATGGGCGTGAAGCGCCATGTTTTGAAGGCTTCTTTCGCGGCGGCGACGGCGGCATCCACCTCGTCTTTGGTTGCGAAGGGGACGCGCGCGAGGACTTCCTGCGTCGCGGGGTTGATGATGTCGCGCCATTGCGTTGTTTTGGATTCAACGAATTTGCCGCCGATAAGCAGCTTGACGGTTTCGGCTGCGGCGGATTGGGTTTTGGGGTTTGCGGACTGGCTCATGGCGCACCTCTTATTCGTGGTTGAGTCTTTAATATGGTTGCTGTGCAATGTTATGCCATGCGCGGCGGCGGGCGTAAACACACGCCGGATTCTTTCGTAAAAAAGCGCCGATATTTGGAACTTTCTTGCGCCAAAAACGGTTGTCAATTTTGTGCGGCGCACTACATCATTTACACGTCCCGTTTCGGGGGCGCATTTTCGTGCCGCGTAACAAATATAGAAAACAACCCGCTCGAAGGAGAATTCCGGATATGGCAAAAGAAATTTGTGCAATGCAAAATAACGCCGCCTGCACGGTACGCAAAGGCCTTGGCTTCATGGCGCTGACGGCTGCGGCTGTCGCGGGCTGGCTGGCCTTTGGCGCGACCGATGCGTTGTCGGCGACTGTCGGTGAAAAAGCGCCGGCCTTCACCGCAAAAACAGCGGACGGTAAAGATGTTTCCCTGTCCGATTTCGCGGGCAAGGTTGTTGTTTTGGAATGGCACAACAAAGATTGCCCCTTCGTCGTGAAGCACTACGAAAGCGGCAACATGCAAGCGCTGCAAAAAGAAGTGACGGCGAAAGATGTCGTCTGGCTGACGGTAAATGGTTCTGCCGAAGGCAAGCAAGGCTATGAAACGGGCGAACAAGCGCTGAAAACGGCTGCCGCCGACGGCGCTGCCGCGACGCATATCCTGATTGACTCAGACAACGTCGTTTCCAAAGCCTATGACGCTAAAACCACCCCGCACATGTTTGTTGTCGATAAAGAAGGCACGCTTGTTTATGCGGGCGCTATCGACGACCGCGCTTCTTTCAAGCAAGAAGACATTCCGGGCGCCAAGAACTATGTGCGCGAAGCGGTGAATGCCGTTTTGGAAGGCAAGGCGGTTGAAACCGCCTCCACCAAGCCGTATGGCTGCGGCGTGAAATACGCGGACTAAAAAAAGTTACTTCCCTCGACTACACACACGCAAAACCCCGGCGGGCACCCTCGCCGGGGTTTTTGTTTTGTATTTAAGGGCTGTTTATTCGTCTTGCTGTATTACTACCGCTTTGCCCGTCCCGCGCGGGATTTCACGCACAAAAGACGTATCTTCGGCACGGTCGCCCAGATAGCGTTTAATCAGCACTTCGCCGATGCCGACCATGCTGCCGGTGTGTTTTTTATCCATCTCCAGCCACGCCACCAGATTGTCGATGGGCAGCCATTCGATGGCATGCGGGTTGTTCGACAGTGGGTCGTAAATCACGATGATGGTATGGAACACATATTCTTCGTGCGGCACCAGAACGAACTGCACCTGCCCCGGCTGGAAATTATGCAGGCGGCGGTAATCCGCGATAATGCGGTGGGTTTCGGGCGTATTGGGCATGAAGATTTTATAGCGGCTGCCGCGCGCAAGGTTGACCTGAATGGCCTTAAAAATATCGCTGTCGGGCTGGATGGCGTAGGTCAGCTCGGGCGCGAAAGCCCATACCTCGTCCGCCTGCATTTCAATCATCTGCACATATTTCTGGTTCACCAGCCAGTTGAGGTTATTGCTGAGGATGATGTTGTTGAGAACTTCCAGCCGGCTGTCGAAAAAATCCTGATTGTGCAGTTTGCCAAGAAGGTTGCCGACCACAAGGTTCATCAAAACGATGAACAGAAAAACCGCCGTGCCGATAATAACGCCTTCAAGGCTCAGATACGCTCGCAGCGCATCGAAGGTGAAGGCCATCATGATAACGCCGATACCGCTCGCGGCCACGAAAATCGGGCTGTGCATTACGCGGTAAACGATGGATTCCTGTCTTTGTTTGGGTTGCTCGCCGTTCATGCGCCGTATCCCCCGCGGGTAAAGTGATTAAAAAATGTCCCTCTTTACCCTACCAGCGAATGGTTTATAAACCCTGAGCGTAGAATGTCATAATCGGCACACGGGGCGCTATACAGCCCGCACCGCAGCCGCAGTAAGAACCCGTTTTACGGGCAGATTTCGCTTTCGCCCGTGCAGCTGTTTTCTTCGCCCCCTGCGGCAGGGGATAGCGCGGCCAAGGCGGCGGCATCCGTGCTATTGGCATCTGCGATAATAATTTCGGCCTCCGCCTTGGGCAGCGATACGGGGGCGGGGCGTGCGGTGGTGCGGCTGTCGTCAATCGCCGCCGCCGCGCCGGAAGAGATGACATTTGCACCAAAAATGCCCGCGAAGATGTTACTGGCGAGAACGCCAAGGCGGCTGCCTGCGGCGCTGGATATTGCGGCATCGGCGCTGCCAAGGAAGTAATTGGCATCAAAAACAGTATCTGCTGTTTGTTGCAGGCGCACGGCTGCGCCTTCGCCGTAGTGGGTGAAATAATTGCCGGCGATATACGCGCCCGCGGTGCGTACAAGCGTCATGGCGCCGCTGACACCCGCCGCGCCCTGCGCGAGGGCGCTCAGGCTCAATTTAAATCCGTGTACGGCCTCCGCATAAAGCCCGCCGGTGATTTTTAAACCTTCAATCTCGACGTTGTCGGCGGCGATACGCAGGGCGGGGTTTTCATCTCCGGATATCAGGTGGGGTGTGCGCTCGGGGTTATCGCTGGCAAGCTTCAGCGTCCGCGATACCGTATAGCTGCCATTGTAAGCCCCGCCTGAAAGATAAAGCGTCGATGAACCATCCGCGGCGGCGCTGTCCAGAACGCCCTGCAGGTCGCTGTCCGTGCCTGCCATGACGGCGTTGTGCCGCTCAAGGCTTTGCGCAGGGCTGCCGAGGATGATTTTGCCGTCTTTTTGTTCAAAACGCTGCGCGGAAATAACGCCCGTGTTGTTGACGATGTTGCCCACGGCGCTTTGCGCGGTGCGGGCGCTCAGGTAAACCGTACCGCCGTCGGCATCGATAACGCCGCTGTTATGCAGGCGCGTGATATCGCCGGCAAGGCTGCCCGTAACGGCAATCGACCATAACCCGTCGCCGTGCATATCGAGCGTTGCCGCTTCGCCGCTGGCCAGCATCACAGTACCAAGGCGCGCGCGGATGATGCCGCTGTTATGCACCTGCGGCGCGACAAAGGCGGCAAGCCCCGCGCCGCGCACGGTTATCTCGCCGCCGCTGGAAATGTGCGCGGCGGGGTTTGCAGCAATATCGCTAAGGACAAGGTTGCCGTTTGACAAGAAAGCCGCGGGGTTCGCAAGCGTGCCGCTTGCAGCGACAATGCCGCTGGTATCCACTTTGGCACCTGCACCGAAAATGATTCCGTTGCGGTCAAGGATAACAACGGTGCCGTTCGCGTTCAGCTGTCCGTAAATCTGGCTGGGGTCGCCGCTGCTGTTCTTCACACGGTTGACGGCGATGCTGCGGCTGTCCGGCTGGACGAAATCGACGCGCGCATCGCGCCCAATGTCAAAACTCTGCCAGTCGATAATAACCCGCGCTTCGTTTTGCGTGACGGTCAGGGCGCTGCCGGAGGTCGCGGCGGAAACATTTCCGCTGCTCGCAAAGCCTGTGGGCAGGGCATCCGGTGCGGGCTCGGCACAGGCGATTCGGGCGGCCATAAGGGGCAAAACCGCGCAAAGAAGGGGGCGGAGGGGTTTAAAAAAACGGCGTTTCAAACGCATGGTGAAAATTCCTGCATCAATCGGATTTTTACAAAAATGACCAGTACCGGATAAAAAGGGATAGATTCTTAAAAAGAGAGCTATGATTGCCATAAAAAACATACAATCGCAACCATCTTAAGCTTTTGCACCGTGCCTGCGG
>DQGU01000047.1 GCA_003524565.1 Rhodospirillaceae bacterium | reverse complement strand
AAACAGGCGGTGCGCGGCGTCGGCGCGGTCAGCATGCGCACTTTGCCGAATTCTTTCATGTCGTCGTAGAATTTCTTCATGCCGTCGAACGCGGGCATGGATACCCACCAGCCGAAATCCAGTTCATCCCATTTCGGCTGGCCTTTGGCATCAAACTTGCCGTTGTCGCGCGCATGCTTGTCGAAATCAGATAAAACGCCGTCCATGTCCAGAAAAACCTCGAAAGGCTTTTGTGTATCCTGCGCGGATTTGAAATCTTTCTTGCTCATGGCTGGCTTACTTTCCGGCGGCTTGCGGTTTGGGCGCGGCGGCTTTGAGCAGTTTTGCCTGCGCCTCTTCAATCACCGCCTTGTTTTTCACCTCGTCAAAGCTGCGCACCTGCGTGCTGTCGAGGCCGCTTTCGAAATTGTGCGTAATCAGCGTCGCTTCGCAGGTTTTGAAATTGAAAACTTCGGTCAGACGATAGCCCGGCGCGCGCAGGATGCTGACATGCGCCACGGTCGTATCATCCACCACCTGCCATGGCGGCGTTTGCGCATCGATATGTGCCTGAATGACGGCGCGCAGCGCAAAATGTTCGCGCGATTCCGCCACATCCAAAACGCTGTTACCGTCCCTGTCGCGCAGATGCGTACGCGCGCCCAGCGCCAAAAGCTGGCGCACGCGCTTTTCATCGTTATTGCGCGCCGCGTAAAACAGCGGCGTCCAGCTGCCGCCCTCCGCACCCGCATCGGGCTTCGCGCCCGCGGCCAAAATCATATCCGCCAGCGCATCATTTCTGGCCGCAACGGCATAGGTGAAAAGGCTGAGGCCGCTTTCGGTTTTTGCATCGGCATTGCCGCCCGCATCCAGCATCAGGCGCATGATGTCCGCATTGCCTTTTTTGACAGCGGCGCTCATCGGCGTTGTCTCGCGGTAGCCCATTTTCAAATTCACCTTTGCCCCCAGCGCCAGAAGCGCCGCGACCATATCCGGCTTGCCCGCATTAATCGCTTCGGTCAGCGGCGATTCCGCGCCCCAGCTGCGGTGATAATTCACGTTGCCGCCTTCGGCTGCCGCTTTTTGCACGCGCGCAATATCGCCCGCCTTGACCGCGTCCATCACGCGCGTATCCAGCGTTTCCTGCGCTGTCAAAAACAGGCGCAACGATTTGAAAAAACGTCCCAGCGCCGCGCCAAGGTGGTGGGTATCTTCGCGCAGGCTGTAGGATTGCGGCTTATCGCTCATGCAAAAAATCCTTATGAATCGGCAATATGAATGATGCCGCCACTTTAAAAAGTGCCCGCCATTATGTCAATAAAGAATACGGGAAAATAATTCTGATTTTATATATTAAAATCATATATTTAAATGGTCTCGCAGCTTCCACCACAGATAAACCATCTGCGCGCCATAGCGTCCGGCCTTGCCGCCCGTGAACGACAGACGGAAATCATCAAAGGCATGATAGCCCTCATCGCCCGCCGCAATCGCGGCCGCCATAATTTCACCGCCCGCCGTTGTCGGGCAAAGGCCATGGCCGCCATAGCCGGTATTGTACCAGAGCCCTTCTTCGAGCATCCCAATCATCGGCATTTTATGCGCGGCATAGCTGAGCAGCCCCGACCACGCGAAGGCCGGCTTCACAAGACCTTTGAGCTGCGGGTAAACCTTGAGCATATCGCCCGTCATCGCCTCCGCAATATTATCAGGATGCGCGAAAAGACCGACGCGCCCGCCCCACAGCAAACGCCCTTCGGGCAGACGGCGGTAATAATCGCTGCAAAAACGGCTATCATAGATGGCATGTTTCGTGTTCAGCGATGCGGCATAGGCATCTTCGCTGATAGGCTCTGTCACCATGATGTAGGTCTGCACCGGAATAGCCGCGAATTGCAGGCGTTTATCCACCTGCTCGCCATAGACCGATGTGGACAGCACCACATGTTTCGCACGCACGCTGCCCGCGGCGGTTTTCACCAGCCACGCCGCGCCGTCTTTGGTCACGGACGTCACCGCGCTTTGTTCGTAAATCCTGCCGCCCAGTTTATCCGCCGCCGCAGCAAGGCCGCGCAGCAGTTTCAGCGGGTTCAGCTGGAAATCATGCGGGGAAAAAATACCGTCGTGATAACGGCTGGTGCGGCACATTTCGCGCACTTCCTCGCGGCTGCGGAATTCGAAGCCGAGGTCGAAATTTTCATTGGCGGAGCGGATAGCATCGACAACCTGCCCCGGATGGTCGTGCCACGCCACCGTCAGAACGCCGTCCACCACGGGGCCGCAATCGATATCGTATTTGGCAATGCGCTCGCGGATAAGCCCGCGCGCGTTTTTGGTGAGGGTTACAAGGCGCTTGGCCTTGTCCTTGCCGTATTTGCCGAGCAGGCTGCCCTCGCCCGCCGCATATCCCTTGGCGACGAAACCGGCGTTGCGGCCGGATGCGCCCCAGCCGATGCGCGATGATTCCAAAAGCACCGCATCGACGCCGCGTTCACGCAAGCCCAGCAGCGTATTCATACCCGCAAGACCGCCGCCAACGATGCAAACTTCCGCCTCCAGCGCGCGGTCAAGCGCAGGCCATGTGCGGTCTTCGGTCAGCGTACTGGCGTAATAATTGCCGTCATATCCGGAAATACGAGAATTGCCGTCAGTGCCGGCGGTTTTATTGCCGGTTTGCTGCGTTTTCGCCGCCGTCATATCAGCCCGCCGCCTTGACGGGTTCAGCCTTCGCTTCTGCTTTTTTGGGCAGGTCGAGTTTGATATGCACATCGCGCAGCTGGTGATGTTCGGCCTCGCTCGGCGCGCCCATCAACAGGTCTTCGGCTTGTTGGTTCATGGGGAAGGCGATAACTTCGCGCACGTTCGGCTCGTCCGCCAGGAACATGACCATGCGGTCGATACCGAATGCACAGCCGCCATGCGGCGGGGCGCCGAATTTGAAGGCATTGTACATGCCGCCGAATTTCGCCTGCACCGCGCCCTTGGGGTAGCCCGCGATTTCAAACGCGCGCTCCATCGCTTCGGGGACGTGGTTGCGGATACCGCCGGACGCGAGTTCAATCCCGTTGAGCACGCAGTCATACTGCACCGCTTTGATTTTCAGCGGGTCTTGCGTGTTCAGCGCGTCGAGCCCGCCCGCAGGCATGGAGAACGGGTTGTGGGAGAAGTCGATGTTGCCCGTCTTGTCGTTAATCTCGAACATCGGGAAATCGACAATCCAGCAGAACATGAATTTGGACTTGTCGATGATATCCATGTCTTCGGCGATTTTGGTGCGCGCCTTGCCGGCCAGCGGCGCGGCCTTCGCGGCCTGGTCGCAAACGAAGAACACGGCATCGCCGTCTTCTGCGCCCGTGAGTTTTTTAAGCGCATCCTGCGCGGCGGCGGGAATGAATTTGGCGATGGGGCCTTTGCCCTCCGCCCCTTCAAACACGACATAGCCAAGACCGACGGCGCCTTCGCCCTTCGCCCAGTCATTGAGCTTGTCGAAGAAGCTGCGCGGACGGTCGCCCACTTTCGGCGCGCGGATGGCGCGCACAACGCCGCCTGCGGCAATCACCCCTTTGAACGCTTTGAATTCGACATCTTCGCGCGCGAAAACTTCGGTCACGTCGGTGATGAGCAGCGGGTTTCTGAGGTCCGGCTTGTCGTTGCCGTATTTCAGCATCGATTCATCGAACGGGATGCGAATGAACGGCGCGGGAGATACGTCGAATTTTTTGCCCGTGAAGGACGCAAATTCTTCGAACATGCCGCCAATCACGCTTTCCATGACGTTGAAAATATCATCCTGCGTCACGAACGACATTTCCATGTCGAGTTGATAAAACTCGCCCGCCGTGCGGTCGGCACGCGCGTCTTCGTCGCGGAAACAGGGCGCAATTTGGAAATAGCGGTCAAAACCTGACATCATCAGCAGCTGTTTGAACTGTTGCGGCGCTTGCGGCAGGGCATAGAATTTGCCCGGATGCAGACGCGACGGCACGAGGAAGTCGCGTGCCCCTTCGGGCGAGGACGCCGTCAAAATCGGCGTCTGGAATTCGCGGAACCCCTGCTCCAGCATACGGCGGCGGAGGGAAGAAACCACATCACTGCGCAGCACGATGTTTTTGTGCAAAACATCGCGGCGCAGGTCGAGGAAGCGGTAGCGCAAACGCACGTCTTCGCCATAAGGCTCATCCGAGTTTACCTGCAGCGGCAGCATGTCGTTGACGGGGGCGGACAGCAGGGTGAAATCTTTCACCTTCACTTCAATCTCGCCCGTCGGCAGGTGTTTGTTGGTGGTCTCCGGCGTGCGCGCCAGAACTTCGCCCGTGATGCAAATCACGTTTTCAAGGCGCAGCTTTTCAATTTCGGCAAAAACCGCGTTGTCGGTGTTGATGACGCATTGCGTCAGGCCGTAATGGTCGCGCAGGTCAATGAACAAAAGGCCGCCGTGGTCGCGTTTGCGGTGAATCCAGCCGGAGATTTTGACCGTCTGGCCCTTGTCGGCAAGGCGAAGCTGACCACAAGTATGGGAGCGATAGGCGTGCATGATGTCCTCTAGGTATAGAAAAAATTCCGGCGGCCGCGCCCCGCGGGCTTTGCGGCAACCTTGCAGGATTCAGGTTTTAACAGAAATGGACGCCGAAAACAAATAGAGCCAGATTTATTTTTACATAAATATCGCCCTCGCAAGTCAAGCCCGCGGGGAGGGCAACATCCGCGGCGAGCAAGCTGTTTCATACCGCATCCCGCCCAGATAATAAGCCGACGCCGACGCCCCAAGCGGCGAGCGGTCGATATCCGCCGTCAACGCCGTTTCCTTGATGTCCGCATGCAGTGGCCGGAAGCAGACTTTTATCCCCTCGCCTACGACTGCATAATGACTGTTGCGGTAACGTCCCCGGCCCTGCTGAACTTTGATTTCATAGTCCTCGGTATGGACGCCCGCCACCGCACGATGGCTAACATAGGCACCGCCATAAAGCGCGGGCAGCAAAAGTAAAAAAGGCCCTAGCACAATCGTCGCCCCCATGCCCGTCATACCCAGCCATGTCGTGCGGCTAAGACGCAGCGCCAGCCCCCGCCGCATGCGCCCGAAAAACACATAGGCGGCATAAAGCACGGACAGGAGCAAAAGCGCCATCATACCCGCCTTCGTGCCATAAGAAGCCGTAAATTCCCCACGCAGAAAAACCAGCGTGCCGCAAACCGCCAAAGGCGCCCATATCAAAAGGCCTATCCAGCCCCATCTGTCCGGCAGATGCTTTACGCCGCCCGTCCGCACAGGTGACGCATCCCTGATAGCGGGATTACGGGCGTAGCTTGCAGCCGCGCGCTTTTCCAGCACCTCGTCTTGCATCCTCTCGTGCGGCAGGCCTGTGCGCGGGCTCAGTCCCTTCAGCCCCATAGAAACTTGATGTACCTGCATCAGACTCGCCAGTGGCGCAAAAAGCGCCATCAACCACAGCGGCGTTTGCGCCGCCATAAGCCACAGGATGAAAAAGAACAAAGGCACATTCAAAACTGTCGCCACAGCACAGGCCATGCGCGCGCGCCGGATTTTTTTATCATCCGCGGCGCGGAAATCTTCGCCGCAAACCAGCAATGACGCGCTTGACAGCGCCAAAGGCACGCAGGCCACAGCTCCCGCAGGAAAGAAGAAAGCCAGCCCGACATAAAGCGCGACCGAAGCGCCGACGGCGACTTTCGTGTTATAAGGGCCGTACATGTTTTTTCCCTTCTGCCCGGCGCACGCCGGAACCGCCGCGCTTATTCATCGTAAGTTTTATAATCGCGGTCTTTGGCTTGCCCCGTCGGCGCATACCCATGCCTCGCACCAAAAGGCAGCGCATACTTCTCAATACCGATGCCGAACCACGAGCGTGAAATAACCAAATCGATGTAGCCCGTTTCGTCCATCTGCGCGATGTCCGATGTTTTGATGCACATGCGCGATTCACGCCCTCTTGCCTTGTCGGGCTCCAAATTCACCCGCAAACATTTTACGCCATAAGAGTACCGCGGACGGAAATCATCTTTTCTATAGGCGTAGCTTCCACGCTCCGTATCCGCAAAAAAGCCATGCACCATATAACCGCCGCCGACATAAAGGCTAAAGCCCCAAAACAGACAAACCATCAGCACCAGCCACGGCGCGGCACGCCCATCCGGCTTAAATTTCCCATGTCCGCGTCGCCAGCGGCGGTACAGCCACAGGCCGCAAGGCACACCCGCCGCTATGCCCAGCGCAAAAGCCGGCGCAAACCATGCCTTTGACACAATAAAATCACCTTGCGCCGCGGCCGTGGTTGCATACAAAAAAACAAGCGATACAACAGCCAAAATCCTTTGCGTAAGCGTTGTACCTAAATTCCTCTCCGCCCAGCTGTCGTAGGGGTAGTCCGGCGGTAAGGGCACGCCCGTCTCCACATGGCGGGTAAATATTTTGGGGTTGTTCGCTTCGGGGGATTGATACAGCTTCGCATAGAATTCATCTGCCGCCTGCGCAGCGTCTTTGCCGTCGATGTGCCAGCGCACAGCGGGCGGCACGCCGTCCGCGCGCGGCGGAAAGGTTTCGCGCACGAAGTCAGGCTGCAGGCCGTATTTGCCCATCAACAGGCCTGTAAATTCGCGCTGCATCGCATCGACCGCTGTACGGTGGGCGGCGTAGTAGGCGGGAATATCCGGCTCGGCAAAGGGGTTGCCTTTTGGTTTTTCGGCGGCTGCGGCCACAGGTGCGGCATCTTGCACAGGCGCGGTAGCAGGCCGCAACGCCTCAACGCTGCTTTCTTCTGCCGTGTTTTTCCGGCCGCCCAGCATCATTGCCAGCAGGGCAAAACCGCTGGGCAGGAGCAGATAAAGGGCAACCGGATTTTTACTGCTGCCCACGCCCGCAACCAAAAGCGCAACGATATTCACCATCCATAAAAACCCGCGCAGCAGTTTATATGCGACGCCAAACGACCCCGCCGCCGCTACGCGCCAGCGCCAGACGACAACAATATTGCCCGCCGCCATGATAACCAGCAGAAGGAAAACAGATGACAGCCACGGGGTATATCCGGCTTTTTCGCTCATAAATCCGGCCAATGACAGGGCAAGCAGCGGCAGGTTGCAAAGCGTCACCGCAGTGCGCAGGGATATTTTTAAAAGCCTGTCCATGATATGTCTGTATCCTTGCGAAATACCCTATGGTAAAGCCGCGCGTTTTGGATTATTTTAAGTCCTGCATGACACTCATCACAACCACAAAAGAGCTCAAAACGCTCTGCACCCGGCTTAAAAAATCGACCTTTGTGACGGTCGATACGGAATTTATCCGCGAAAAAACCTATTGGCCGCACCTGTGCCTGATTCAGGTCTGCGGCGATGACGAAGAGCCCTATGCCATCGACCCGCTGGCCGAAGGCATCGACCTTGCCCCGTTTTACGAGGTGATGCAGGACAAGAAAGTGCAAAAGGTCTTTCATGCCTGCCGTCAGGACCTCGAGATTTTTTTCAACGAAAGCGGCAAATTGCCCACGCCCGTTTTCGACACCCAAATCGCCGCCATGGTTTGCGGCTTTGGGGAGCAGGTCAGCTACGAGGTTCTCGTCAATACCCTCGCCAAAAAGCAAATCGACAAATCCAGCCGCTTCACCGACTGGTCGGCACGCCCCTTGACGTCCAAGCAGCTGAAATACGCGCTCGCCGACGTCACGCACCTGCGCAAAATTTACGTCAAGCTGACCGAGAAGCTTGAAAAAATGGGCCGCACATCGTGGATTAAGGACGAGATGAAGGGGCTGATGGATAAAAGCCTCTACCTCACCAAGCCCGAAGAAGCGTGGGAGCGTATTCGCATTCCCAACCACAAACCGCGCACGCTTTGCATCCTGCGCGAAATCGCCGCATGGCGCGAAGAGCTGGCGCAGCAGCACGATGTGCCGCGCGGACGTATCCTCAAGGACGAGGCGCTGGCCGAAATCGCCACGCACCCGCCGACCAGCAGCGAGGCGCTGAATAAAATGCGCAACGTGCATCAAGGCTTTGGCAATAGCGAGCGCGGCAAAAGCCTTCTCGAAGCCGTCAAACGCGGCATGGAGGCCGACGTCGCCAACTGCCCGAAATGGGAACCGCGCCCCGCCTTCCCGCCCGGCATCGCGCCGACCATCGACCTTCTGCGCGTGCTTTTGAAGCTGAAGTGCGAAAACGAACAGGTGGCGGCAAAACTGCTGTGCACCGCGGCGGAGCTGGAAATGATTGCCGCCTTCGGCAAGGAATCGAAAGTGCCCGCCATGTCCGGCTGGCGTTTCAAGATTTTCGGCAAGGAAGCCCTGGCGCTGCGCGACGGTAAAGTCGCCATCGCGGTTGAAAACAGCCGTTTGAAGCTCGTTAAAACAGCATGAATTTTTGATTAACGGCGCAAGGCCAGCGTGCACCAGGATTCTTTGGTACCGCCGCCATAGGGTTTGGCGAGGCCTTTTGATACCATGTGCGCGGCTGCATTGACGCCGTTTTCCGTCGTGACATCGGCCAGCAGACGCCCGCCGTATTTTTCGTACTTCACGTTATGCAGCATGACGGTTTTACCTTCGAGCAAGCGGCGCATTTCGGCGCTGGCGTCTTCGGCGCGCGCGGCTTCGCTGTCGCATTTGGCGCGGCCGCCTTTTTCGGGTGTATCGATTTCACCGATGCGGATGTCAATCAGCACGCGCTGGCCGGGGAAAATTTCCACTTCGGTCTGCACCGTATCGCCATCGCCCGTTTTTATCACGCGCGCAGGCACAGGGCCTTTGACCACATCCTGACGCGGGCGGATGGCGGGCGCTGTCGCTGGCGGCTGAACAGCATCGGCCGCGCCGCTAACGCCCAGCCCCGTCAGGGTGACCTTTTGCCCCGCGCGCAGCGCGGCGCCATTATCACTGCGGACATCGGCCGTATATTGGCAGGGCGCGACAACGCCTTGCGGACAGACGCTGACGGTATTGAACTGCGCGACCCAGACATGCGTGCGCACATGCAGCATCTGCGTTTTGGCATCTACATAAACGATATCGCCGTTGAAACTGCGGCCGCCAGCAATCCTTTGCGGCGCGGGGGCTGCGGGGGCGCTGACAGCGGGCGGCGCGGACGTCACACGCTGCGTGCCGCCATCTTGCAACAGCGTACCGATACCGACGATAGAGCCCGCAGTCACGCCCGCGGCCAAACTGAACAGCGCCGCATGTTTGCGGATGGCGGCGGCGTTGAATATCTGGCGGGTCATGGTATCGGCCTCTCCGTTTCGGGATATTGGGATGCGCGAGTGTAAATCCTTCACTTTGTTTATGTCAATAGGCGACGACACCGCCAGAAACACCGCGAAACAAAGCAAAAAACCGCATAAACCTGTAACAGCCGCCGCAGGGGCGATGCGCTTTTCCATTTGCGCCTCCTTCGCCCATTATAACAACTTTAAATTGTATTTAAATATAAATTCCCTTACTGGTTGTTTTAACTGCTGAATACAGGGACATGCCGGGCGGCCTATTCGCTGCGGGCGCGGGGGTGGGCGTTCTTGTAGATTTCCATCAACTGCGCATCGTCGTAATCGGTATAACGCTGCGTCGTCGTGACAGAAGCATGGCCGAGCAATTCCTGAATAACCCGCAAATTCACCCCGCCCGCCAGAATATGCGTGGCGAAGCTGTGGCGCAGGGCGTGCGGCGTCAGTGTTTCGGGCAAGTTCAGCGCACGGCGCAAATCGCGCAGACGTTTTTGCGCCACGCCCTGATGCATGCGCTTGCCGCGTTCGCCCAGAAACAGCGGCGTGTCTTTTTCCCACGCCACCGGCGCGCCCGCGATATATGTATCGATAGTTTTTTCAACCACGGGCAGCACAGGCACCAAACGCTCCTTGCGGCCTTTACCCATCACGCGCACTTCACCGTTCTGCGGGCGCGTACCGTGATTGAGCTGCAAGGCTTCGTCAATACGCAGCCCGCAACCATAGAGCAGCATAAACAGCGCGCAATCGCGTAAACCCACCCATTCAGCATCTTCGGGCGCCAGCATGCCTGCGTTTTCGACCAGCACCATCGCCTGAGCAGGTGGAATGGCGCGGGGCAGTTTTTTGGGCAGCTTGGGCGTGCGAATACGGCCGATGGCGGCGTTGTGCAAATGTCCGTTTTTATCCATCCATTTCATGAAATTGCGCAAAGATGCAAGGCCGCGCGCGCGCGTGGCCGCCCCCGCCCCCTCGCCCGTGCGTTTGGCCAGCCAGCTGCGGAAATCGCGGATGGACGCATCGCCCAAATCATGCAGCGACGGCGGCCGCGCCAGATGCACGGTCAGAAAATCGCAAAATACATGAATGTCGGATAAATACGCGCGAAGGGTATGTCGCGAAAAACGCTTTTCATGCGTCAGATACATCACCCAAAGGCCGAAAACCTGCTGCAGGTCCGGCGCGGCAGAAAGCGGCGTATCTGTCAGTCCCGAATGTCCAGCCATAGACGGAAACAACGCTCCACCACCTGCGCGAGGAAACCGACCTGGTCAATCGCCATATCGGCATGAAAGGCTTCGGGGTCGCGCGAACCGAAGGCCATGATACCCGCCGGCGTATTGGTGCTGATCTCAAGGCGCAGCAGCGCGTGGCTTTTGACCAGTCCCGCGCCGGGACCGAAAATCTCTTCGGTGCCCGCAATGTTCGCTTGCAAAAGCGCATCACCTTTACCGAGGTATTTTTCAACCGTGCCGCGCGTGGCGAAGCGAATGCCCGATTGATTGATGAAGGGGATTTCCTTCGATGTCGATTCAATCACCAGATTGACGGTGTCCACGTCCAGCAGCACGGGGAAATCCTGCGTCATGACGGCGATGAACTCTTCGAAGCTTTCCGCCTCCAGCAGCACCAGCACGGCGGTCTGGATACGCGAATAATTCGACATATTGGCGCGCGCGGTTTCAATCAATTCACGCTGCACGCGCTGGGCGTTGCTTTTATCGGCTTTGAGACGGTTCAAAAGCGCGGTCTGGAAATTGACCACGCCCTTGCCGCCGCCTTCGCCCGGCGCGTCCATGTCTTCGAGTACGTCGGGGTGACGGATGAAAAAATCTTTCTGCCCGCGCAGAAAAGAAATCACATCGTCTTCGCTCATATCGCCGGCCGTCATATTCTTCGCCATCATGGTTTCCGTTTTTCCTTATGCGGCGTCGAGGATGCTCTGACCCGTTTTCGCCCAGTCGGACACGAAGGTGGCAAGACCTTTTTCGGTCAGCGGGTGGCTGTAAAGCTGGCGGATAACCGCGGGCGGAATGGTCGCCACATGCGCGCCCATTTTCGCAGATTCGACCAGATGCACGGGGTTGCGCACCGATGCGACCAGCACTTCAGTTTCAATCGCCGGATACTGGTTATAAATTTCCACGATTTCAGAAATCAGGTTCAGACCGTCCTGTCCGATATCGTCAAGACGCCCGACGAAAGGCGACACGAACGTCGCGCCCGCCTTGGCGGCCAGAATAGCCTGCGCAGCAGAAAAACACAGCGTGACGTTGACCATGGTGCCGTCGTCGGAAAGGACTTTGCAAACCTTGAGGCCGTCGGGCGTCAGCGGGACTTTTACCGCGACGTTCTTGGCGATTTTTGCAAGGCGCTGGCCTTCTTTCAGCATCGTCGGATAGTCCGTCGCGGCAACCTCGGCGCTGACGGGGCCATCGACCACGCCGCAGATTTCTTCGATAAGGGCGATAAAGTTTTTCGCGCCCGATTTGGCGACCAGCGAGGGGTTGGTGGTCACGCCATCCAAAAGTCCCGTCGAAGCTAAGTCTTTGATTTCGGCAATGTCAGCGGTATCGACGAAGAATTTCATGG
>DQGU01000131.1 GCA_003524565.1 Rhodospirillaceae bacterium | reverse complement strand
TGCTGAGCGCGCGCGGCGCGAACATGCCGTGGTATACGGGGCCGACGCTTTTGGAATCGCTGGACGCGCTGATATCGGCCTCATCCGACGATTCAGCCCCCTTGCGTTTTCCGGTACAGGATGTGTACCGAATGGATGATACCCGAATTCTGGTGGGGCGCGTGGAAACGGGCGTTGTGTCGGTGGGGGATGTCCTGACGTTTTCGCCCACGAATGAACAATCCGAAATCGTTTCGATCCGCGCGTGGCCGGCGGCACAAGGCCCGGATAAAGCCCGCGCGGGCGATGCGGTGGGGATTGTGCTTAAAGACCGTATCTTTGTGGAGCGTGGACATGTCGGCGCACGCGCGGATCACCTTCCCGTTATGACCGGGACGGTGCCGGTCAACTTGTTCTGGCTGTCGTCCCGTCCGCTGTCCGTGGGGCAGACCTATACGCTTCGCCTGGGTACGGCGGCGCATGCCGCCACCGTCGCCGCCATCGATCGCGTCATTGAAACGGATACGCTGACCCGTGTGCCGGGGGCCGTTCATGTGGGAAAAAACATGTCGGCGCGCGTGACGTTCCGGACGCGCGGCATTATTCCTGTCGATGATTATGCCGATAACCGCCGCATGGGCCGCGCGGTGATTGAAGATGGATACGATATCGCGGGCGGGGGTTTGATTACGCTGGCGGGGATCGCCGATCAGCGGACGGCGCGAAGCCCCAAATCGCAAGATATTTTTGCCGTCACCCACGCCGTGACGCCGGAGATACGTGCCCGGAAAAATCAACATACGGGCGGCGTGTTCTGGCTCACGGGGTTGTCGGGCGCGGGGAAATCGACGCTCGCGATGGCGGTGGAACATGCGCTGTTTGACCGCGGGGTTCAAACCTATGTGCTGGACGGGGATAATGTGCGGCGGGGGCTGAATGCCGATCTGGGTTTTTCCGCAGGCGACCGCACCGAAAATATCCGCCGGGTGGGAGAGGTCGCGGCGTTGATGGCCGATGCGGGGCTGGTGGTACTGACCGCCTTTATTTCGCCGTTCACGACAGACCGCGACCGCGCGCGTCAGGCGGCGAGCGAAGCATTCCATGAAATATACGTGAAGGCGGACGTGGCGACGTGCGAAATGCGCGATCCCAAAGGCCTTTATAAAAAGGCGCGCGCCGGGGCCATTCGGGAATTCACAGGGATCGATTCCCCCTATGAGCCGCCGGTGATGCCGGAATTGATTGTCGATACGCAAAGGCACGATGTGGCCGCGTGTGTGGAGATGATTTTGTCGTACATCGAAGGGCATGTTCGGGTCAATGTTGGCGCGCCCCGCGTGCAGGAAAAGGATTTTTCATGACATCAAAATTATTCGACCATCTGCCGGCCTTATGCAACGTCGTGCGGCGTATCGCGGTAGAGGCGGGGGATGCGACGTTGAATTATTTCGATGAATCAGGCTGCGCACATGAAGTGAAGGACGACGGATCGCCGGTGACGCTGGCCGACCGGGAAGCGGAGGTCATTATCGAGCGCGCCCTGAAGGAAATTGATTCCGCCATCCCATTTATCGCGGAAGAAGCCGCCGATGCGGGCCGTTGCGGCACGACGCGGATCGAAGGTGATTTCTGGCTGGTGGATCCGCTGGACGGCACCAAGGAATTCATCACCGGCGGCGGTGATTTCACCGTCAACATCGCGCTGCTTGAAAACTTCGTGCCCGTCATGGGCGTTATTTACGCGCCCGTATCGGGGCTGCTTTACTACGGCGCGGGCACGCAGGCTTTTGTGTCGGATAACGGCAAGCCTGCAAAACAAATGCGCGTGCGCCCCGCCCCCGCCGAGGGCATCACCGTCGTCGCCAGCAAACGCCACGGCGACCCCGAACGATTGAGCGATTTTCTCAAAGACAAAAAAGTCGCGCACATGCTCAACCGCTCCAGCTCGCTTAAATTCTGCGTGATTGCGGCGGGGGAGGCGGATTTCTATCCGCGCCTCGGCCCCACGTCCGAATGGGATACGGCGGCGGGCGATGCGATTTTGCGCGCGGCGGGCGGGCAGGTCACGCAGCTTTGCGGTGCACCGCTTGAATACGGTAAGGCGGACAAGCGTTTCCTCAATCCCGAATTCGTCGCTTTCGCGCCGTGATTGAAGGCGTGATTTAAACGGCGGGCGTTTCCGCTATCAGATGTTCTATGCGCGTTTTCAGCATAAAAAAGGCTGTATCGAAAGCTTCCACAATCTCGTCGGGGCTTCCGGCGGCATGGGCGGGGTCGGGCGTCGGCCAGTGCAATTTGCGGGGCTTTTGTCCGCTTGTGCCCAGAAAAACGGGGCAGCTTTCGGCGGCGGCGGAATCGCAGACCGTAACCACGATATCAAGCGGCTGATGCGCGAAAACATCCCATGATTTGCTCGCGGGCGTGCCTGCGGGGATGCCGTGGCGCTTCAAGGTTGCAAGCGCGCCTGCATGCACATGCCCCGCCGGTTTGCTGCCCGCGCTATAGGCCTTGAACCGGCCTTGACCCAGATGGTTCAGCAAAGCCTCCGCCATCACCGAGCGGCAGGAATTGCCTGTGCAAAGAATAAGTACTTCGATGGGGTGGCTCATGGCGGCGTCGCTCCTGTTTTGAAATGTTTTTTGAAACGCAGCGCAAATCCGACAAGCGCCACAAGCACCGGCACTTCGACCAAGGGCCCGATGACCGCGGCAAAAGCGACGAGCGAGGCAAGGCCGAAAGCGGCGATAGCCACCGCAATCGCAAGCTCGAAGTTATTGCTGGCCGCCGTGAAGGCGACTGCGGTCGTGCGTCCGTAATCGACTTTTGCGCGATGTCCCATGTAAAAGCTCAGGGCGAACATGATGCCGAAATAAATCGCCAGCGGCAGCGCGATGCGCAGCGCATCCAGCGGCAAATCGACTATCATGTGGCCTTTCAGGGTGAACATCGCGGCGATGGTAAACAGCAGCGCGGCCAATGTCAGCGGTGCGGTGCGGGCAACGAAAACGGTTTCATACCATACGTCGCCTTTGCGCCTGCGCAAATAACGCCGCGTCAAATACCCCGCGGCGAAGGGCACGCCAAGGTAAAGCGCGACGCTTTGCGCTACGACGCTGAACGGGATATCGCCAGCGCTGGTGGCAATGCCGCACCACGCCGGAAGAACAGAAAGAAAAAACCACGCATAAACACTAAAAAACGCCAGCTGGAAAAGGCTATTGAACGCCACCAGCCCTGCGACGTATTCGTTATCGCCCTCCGCCAGCTGGTTCCAGACAATCACCATCGCGATGCAGCGTGCAAGGCCGATAAGGATAACGCCGGTCATGTATTCGGGATAGTCGCGCAGAAAAAGAGCAGCCAGCCCAAACATCAAAAGCGGGCCAATCACCCAGTTTTGCAAAAGCGACAGGGCAAGCACTTTTCTGTTTTTAAAGACCTGCGGCAGGGTTTCATAGCGCACCCGCGCGAGCGGCGGATACATCATCGCAATCAATCCGGCAGCAATAGGGATGCTTGTGCCGCCGATAGAAAGTTGGTCAAGCAGCGCGGGGGCGGCGGGTATGAAATGGCCGGACAATACCCCTGCCGCCATGGCCATGAAAATCCACAGGGTGAGAAAACGGTCGAGTACGGACAGGCGCCGTGGACAGCCGCCGCAGCGGGCAATCGTTTCTTGTTGGGGCATTTCTATCTCTTTTCAGCTATCAGCAGCAGCCGCTGCCGGATGTGCCGCAGCCGCCGCCTGCGGTTTTTATCGCCGCGGGTTTGACCGAAGCGGGCGGGGCGCAGCAGGCGCTTTCCTGCGCGGTGGCGGCGGGTTTGTCGCCGTACATCTGCGCGTCTTCCATGGTGTGATAGGCTTCCCACGCCATGCCGGCGGGGTCTTCCACCCATGATTTTTCAGACCGCGCATAGCAGCAAGTGGTTTCGCCTTCGCTGTGCATGGAAAGATTGGCGGCCGACAGCTGCGTGCGCAGGGCGTTCAGCTCCTCCGCGCTATCGACCTGAATGCCGAGGTGGTCAACGCCGCGTTTGCCACTGCGCGTGGATACCGCAAAATTCACATGCGGGTCGTCCAGCATCCACTTCGCATAGTCCTGTTTTGTTTTCACGGGTGCAGCGCCGAACAGGGCGCTGTAAAAACGGATGGCATCGTCGATGTTCTCGACGCCGACGTGAATGTGCAGACGTTTCATATTTTGTCTCCTTGCGGTGTCAATGTGGCGGGGGCGCAGCAGGCGGCCAGTTCAATAACCGCGCAGCCGCTTTGGGCATCGTCGCGCACCTGCGCCACATCGCTGCGGCAGCAGTTCTCCGCCATGAAGCGGATAAGCGCGGTGAAAAAAGTAAAATCGGCGCGGTAGATGATGGAGCGTCCGCGCCGCTCCGCCTGCACCAGCCCTGCGCGCGACAGATGCGACAGGTGGAAAGACAACGTATTCGCAGGCACGCTCAACCGCTCCCCCAGTGTACCGGCGGGCGCACCGCTGCCGCCGTATTCGACAAGCAAACGGAAAATCTGCAGGCGGGTTTCCTGCGACAGGGCGGCAAAGGCGGAAAGGGCGTTTTCTGTGTTCATATTTCTATTGTTCTAGAAATATTGAATTATAGCAAGGTATTTTAAGCGCTCTTAAAAATATCTATTAAAAACAGACATATAAATCTTTCAATTGACGACCGACCGACTGGTCGGTTAGCCTGCGTCATGACGATTCCAGAGCCCGATTCCATCCTTGAGCCCCTCTCCACCCGCGACCGTTTGATTGCGACCGCGGCGGATATGCTGATGCAGCAAAGCTACGGCGCTGTCAGCGTGGATGATATTTGCAAAGCGGCGGAGATTAAAAAGGGCACGTTCTATCACTACTTCCCCTCCAAAACCGATTTGGCGCTTGCGGCCTATACATGGAAATGGTCGATGTTCGAAGCGGTGCTGGATAAATGTTTCCAGCGCGATGTCGCGCCGCTCGCGCGTCTGCACCGCTATGCCTCCGCCGCCTATACCTACCAGCGTTACAATTTCGAGGTGGAGGGAAAACTCTGCGGCTGCCCCCATACCAGCGCCGCGCAGGAAATGGGCACGCAGGATGAGCGCATCCGCGAAAAAATCAAAGACATCTATGACCTGCACGCGGCTTATTTCGACGGCTGCCTTGGCGATATGGCCGAGCATGCGGCGCAGACGCCGGAGCGCAGGCGGGAGCTTGCGGGCGAGATGCTGTCTTTTTCAAGTGGCGTCATGTGTCAGGCCAAAGTCATGAACGACCCCGAAGTTATCCGCCAGCAAATGCTGGCAGGTCTCTATAGGCTTGCGGGCGCGGCGCAAACGCCGCCCGCGGGCGGATTCGACAAAAAAATTTTGATTAACGAAGGCTTTCCATGCGGAGGCAA
>DQGU01000211.1 GCA_003524565.1 Rhodospirillaceae bacterium | reverse complement strand
AACAGCACAAAAACAAACAGCTTTATGAAACAGCGCCTCCCTCTTGGTGCGCCTCGGCTTTTTTTTGCCACCTGCACATGGTAGACAATAGAAAGCCCCATCCGCTTACCCCTGACGGAGACTTTCATGCTGCGCATGCTGCCCCCGACTGCACTGGCCTTGACCGCACTGGCCTGCCTTATTCTTTTTGCCGCGCCAACGCGTGCGGCAGTCAGCGCCGAAGGGCTGAGCGGCAACGATTTGCTGGGCATGTGCAACAGCAAATACGATACCGATTACGGGTTTTGCGCGGGCTATGTCAGCGCGATTGCGAATGCGATGTTGATAAGCCCCGTGAGCGGGGAGCGCGCCTGCAGCCACGGCCCCATCCGCAGTCAGCAGCTTATCGACCTATACCGCAGCTATGCGGAGCTGTTCCCTGAAAACCTGCGTGGCGCGGCAGCGAAAAACGTGGCCGTGGCGATTGCCCGCGGCTTTCCCTGCAACGATTAAAAAATCACCTGATTATTTTTTGACCCAGCGGCCCTGTTCGTCCTGCTGGTAATAGGTCAGTTCGTGCCCTTCGGCCTTATAGGCGCTCCAGCGTGCGCGCGCGGCCAAAACGGCCTCTTCGTCGTTGCCGTCAAAAAATTCGCAGCACAGCGCATAGTCTTTCACCCGTGTTGACGTCGCACCGTCGGCAAGCACCAGCATCTGCGCGCCATTCGGGTTATCGTCTTCGGTTGTCAGCCATATCGGCTGGTCGGCTTCGTTTCCATCGCGGATATACCCGTGCGGCAGAAAACTGCCGGCATCAAAAGTCCACAGAAGGCTATCAAGCGCCTCTATCCTCTCGCGGCTGCCCGCCTTGACGACAATGCGCGACTGCACGGTGATAGCCTTGGCCAGAAGCTCGGGCAGCGCCTGTTCCAGCCTTTTGGTTATCATGTGATAAAAACGAATATCGGTCATGGCCTTTGCCCGCGTCCTGTCCGCACGCGGCGGGATTGTTTAGCGAAAGAAGAGCATGTTATTATCGGCCATCGTCCCCAAAAGGCAAGAGGCACCGCATGTCTGACGGATGGCAAACCCCTTCTATCGCGCAAAGCGCGGAAATTCTGCATAAAATCAACAGCCGCGAGCCCGTTTCGCGCTTCGGCAGCGATACCGCCCTTGCGCTCATGCCTTTGCCGTTTTATGGCGCTGGCGCGCAGCTTGTCCGCGCGGTGAAGGCGCAGGCGGCATCGCCCGCGCAATACTACATTATAATTGGGAACGATACCGTGCCGCTGGATGGCAGCATCGCGAATATCCACAGCGCCAATGCCGCCGCACCGCTGGCACTGGATGAAAGCAATATCGAATTTTATCTGGCTTTCCGCCTTTATTTCGGCAGCGCCGCGCTGATGCTGCGCGCGCGCGCGGCGCGGCACGATGACGGTTGGCAGGCCACAGCCCGCGTGCATGACAAAACGGGTGTACATGAGCTGACGCTGCATATCTCGCGGCGCGGGGAGGTGAGCGAATCTCACAAGGAATTCCGCGAAGCGGGCGGGATAAAATCCCTGCCGCCCTTCGCCTTTGCCGGATAAATTCTTAAAGCCCCGCCGCCTGTTTTTGCAGCGTCACATAATCTGTCTTGCCCGTGCCCAGCAGCGGAATTTCCGCCACTTGCTGTATCTGGCGCGGAATGGACAGTTCGTTGATGCCAAGGCTGCGGAAATGGCGCGTGATGTCTTCGCCCGCCGCCTGCGGCTGCGTCGTGAACAAAATCAGCTTTTCGCCTTTTTTGTCGTCCTTGACGCTGACCACCGCATGGTGCGTTTCCGGCCACAGTTTTTGCAGCGCGCTTTCAACCGCCGTCAGCGACACCATCTCCCCGCCGATTTTGGCGAAGCGTTTCATGCGCCCCTGAATAGTGATATAGCCTGCTTCGTCCTGCCCCACGATATCGCCAGTATCGTACCAGCCGCCCTCCGGCGGTTGCAAAACGCCGGGCGTGTCGGATTTCAAATAGCCCTTCATGATATTCGGGCCGTGAATGACCAGCTTGCCCGCATTTCCCTCGATACCCTCGACAGGTTCCAGCTTCGCGGTGATGCCGGGCAAAAGACGCCCGACGCTGCCCGGCTTGTTGTGCATCGGCGTGTTGATGCTGATGACGGGGGCGGTTTCGGTCGCGCCGTATCCTTCAAAAATGCGCACGCCGTATTTTTCGGCATAGATGCGGCGCGTTTCATCCTTAAGCTTTTCCGCGCCCGCAAAAATATAGCGAATAGCGTGGAAATCATAAGGATGCGCAAAACGCGCATAGCCGCCAAGGAAAGTATCCGTGCCAAACAGGATGGTCGCGTTGGTATCGTAAATCAGCTCCGGCACGATGCGGTAATGCAGCGGCGAGGGATAATAAAACGCGCGCAGCCCCGACAGGATGGGCAACAGCGTGCCGCCGGTCAGGCCGAAGGAGTGGAACATCGGCAAGCAGTTGAACACGATATCCGTCGGGCCGAAATCGATGCGGCTGCCGATTTGGTGGCAATTCGCGCGGATATTCCGGTGCGACAGCACCACGCCCTTGGGCGTCCCTTCCGAGCCTGACGTGAACAGCACCACCGCGGCATCGTCCGGGCTGGCCGCGGGCTTGCGCGCATATTCCATCAATTCAGGCACGAAGCGCGCGGCAAGGCCAGTGATTTTATCGCCAAGGCCGATTTGTTTGCGCACGTCTTCAAGATAAACCATCGTGACGCCTGCGCCTTCGATAGCCTCGACCACGGGGGCGAGCTTGCCCATATCGACAAAGCGGCGCGACGAGATGACATGCGTTAGCTGCGCCGTCTGGCAGGCGCTGACAATATTCGCCGCCCCCGCCGAAAAGTTCAGCATCGCCGGTGTGCGGCGCATGATATGCAGCGCAAAGAATGTCAGCACTGTGCCCGTCATATTCGGCAGCAGCACGCCGACAGCCGGCACAGATGCTTCGGCAGGCGGCGGGGGTATCTGGCGGCCCAGTACGCGCGCGAAGGCGAAAGCCGCGCTGATGAGATGTTTATAATCCATCGGCTGGCGCTGCGGGTCTTCGCAAACCACATGTTTGCCGCCATGCAGGCGGCGTGCCCGCATCAGCGCGCGTATCAGCGTTTCGTTTGAATCGCTCGCCTCGAACATCATGCCGGACATCAAATCATAAAGCTT
>DQGU01000250.1:2640-3075 GCA_003524565.1 Rhodospirillaceae bacterium | reverse complement strand
GCTGCATTTCGAAGTGCGCCGCGGCATTGAAAGCCTCGACCCCGCGAAATACCTCAGCCATGCGTGACAGGCGCGCGCCGGAAATCAGATACAAAAAAACCGCAGGGAAATAACCCGCTGCGGTTTTTTGTTTAGATAGTGCGCGCTTTTAGAAGTCGCACTTGGGTACCTGTTTCGGCACTGTGGCCGTGGACTGCACCAGTTCGTTTTGCGTGTTCAGGCTGTATTGTTCGCGGCCGTTGTCGGGCGTGCAGACGTAGAAAGACGCCTTGCCTTCGTACTGGCTCAAATACGCGATGCCGGAAAGCATGGAGCCGAAAGACTCCGTAAATTTTTGGCCGTCTTTATCTTTGACATACACGTTGGTCAGGCAACCTGTCTGCGTGCAGTGGCTGGGCGATTCAATCGCCACAAAAACAAATTCCTTGCCGCCGA
>DQGU01000250.1:0-2434 GCA_003524565.1 Rhodospirillaceae bacterium | reverse complement strand
CAAAAACAAATTCCTTGCCGCCGACTGTGTAGTGGGCGGTGCTGATATCGGCGGGGGTATTGCCCTCGGACACGCGCTGGGTGTTTTGCTCTTTGAGGTCTTTGACGAAATCGCCGAGGAAGGGGTATTTCTCCGCCACCTTGTCGATATTTTTGACGCTAAGCTCGACCATCTGCGCTTGCCCTTCGGCAATGTTGACAACGTCGAAAGCGGCAGAAGCTGTGTCTTGCTGAATATCCGCGCGCACTTCACCCACGAAAATAGATTGGGCGGTGAGGGGCACTTGCGGCACCGGCTGTTCAGCCCCTGCAAGGGCAGAGCCGGACATAAGCGCGGCGGGAATCAAAACGCCCAGCGCTGCCTTGCGGGCGACGCGCATAAAATCGTTCCGAAACTTGCTATTCAGCATCATCGTGACTCCGGTCAAGAGCAGAAGGACTACCCCAAAAGAATACATAATAATATCATCCCTTTAAGAGAGAAGCAAGCGGACTCAGACAAAACCCTTAAACTTCAAACGATTGCGGCGCGGGAAAGTTCCCGCGCCGGCAACCGGAAGGCTTATCGGTTCGTGGGCTGCTCGTTGACGAGGTCTGCTTCCATTTGCTGGTTCAGCTGCAGGGCGGCGCGCGCGGCGACGAGAGCGTTTATCTGCTCTTGCAGCTTGTAGATGTCTTGCAGTTGCAGGGTGATGTAGGAATTGACGACGGTCTGCTCCTGCAACAGCGCGCCGATATTGTTGGCGATGCGGATGTAGTAGTCAGGGTCAAAGAAACGCTCCTGCGTCAGTGCCTGCATGATTTCGTTATAGCTCGGGAACTCCGCAATCTGGTCATCCGGAACGCCAGCCTTGCGGCGGATTTCCTGAATGATTTCGTTGATGGGGCGCGGCGGCGGCGGCGGCTCAACCGAACCGCTGGAGCTCATGGTATAACCGGGGCCACCCGGCGCACCGAAGCCCATATCGTAGCCAGCCAGCGCTTTCAGACGGAATTCAGCCGAGTGTCTGTTACCGTCACGCGGCACGCCATCCGGACCCGGTCGGCACGAAGCGGTATAGTTCGACACGCAGTTACCCGGGCAGCAACCCATCCAGGTGTTGACGCAAGCCGCACCGACAAGGTGCGCCGCCGAGACAAGGCCGGATGTCGTAATAACCGTACCCGCAGCGGTGGTGCTGCCAACCCTGCCTTTGGTGCAGGAGTTCAGCTCGTTGTTGTACTGGTGCTGGTGATAGGCCTGAATGGACGCCGTCTGCGCCGCGCAGTTACGCAGATAATCGTTCATGCTGCTACCGCAAGCGCCAGTCCACGACCAGCTTTCGGCGTTGGGGTTGGTCGTGTAGTCAATACAACCCACCGTAATCAGCGCCTGACGGCCCATCTGGTACATACCAAGGAAGTTACCGTTTTTACGCTCGCGGATGTTACAGACACCGCCTGCTTCATGGTAACCCAGCTTGCGCAGAAACTCGGTATAGTCGCCGCCGCCTGCTGTCATCTCACCGCCATAGGTACCCGGCGGGGGCGGTGCGGGCATGGTCGCGCCCAGTTCGCCCGTTTCCGGCAGCGCCATACGGCGCGACATGATGGCCGTCACAACGTCGGTGGAAATGGTGCGGATGGATTTCAGGTGCTCCTGCTTCAAAATCCATTCCTGCGTTTCCGGCAGCTGCGTCAGCTGCGGGTCGAGCTTCGGCACGATATAGGGCTGGATAAGATTGCGCAGCAGCGACGTTGCGGCAACGCGGTTCTTTTCCTCTTCGAAGTCGATGGTGTCTTTGAACAGGAAGGTTTCCACGTCAATGTCGCCGTCGACAATCTCGCCCGCCGTCGTCGGGTTCGGGCAGGGGTTGGCGCCGTCATTCATAGCCGTGTTCAGGAAGTACTGGCAGAAGGTTTCAAAACGCTTGTTGATGTCCTTGCTGATGGTTTCCTGCGGCGTGCCGGCGGAGGGCTGGTTGTTGACCTCCTTCGTCACTTCGTTGGTCAGCGCGGTTTTTACGGCGTTCGAAACGGACGTACCGTGCGACAGCGCCGCGGGCGGCGTTGCGGCCGAGCAGGTCTTTTCGTTCGGCATCAGACGCGCTTTGGCTTCGGTTTCCGCTTCTTGCAGGTTGCGGGCCTGACGGGTGACGTTGTGCGAGTCCATCATGGAGCCGAGCTGGCGGCTCTGGTCGATGGTGCTGGCGTGCCACTGTGCGGTCATGTTCTGCAGCGACGGGCGGAACTGGTCGTTCCACCAGTTGCGGACGTATTCCACGACCTGCCAGCCTGCCTGGTGGTTGATAAGCTCGTCACCACCGACGCTTTCGTGCACGTTACCCCAGGTGTTCAGCGTACCGGTGGAGTTTTCGCGTGCCCATGCGCAGGGGTCAACGGCAAAGCTTCCGGTCAGCGGCGCGTCAGACGCCGTGCAGTTGTCTTCGGGGCCC
>DQGU01000169.1:2120-7503 GCA_003524565.1 Rhodospirillaceae bacterium | reverse complement strand
TTTCCCGGCTTTATCAGCGATTTTATGGCGCTCGGCTTGCTGGCGCCGCAGTTGCGCCGCCTGTTTTTCCAGCGCCTGCAAAAAAATCCCGACGGCTTCATCCGCCGTCATGCCCGTTTCAACCAGAAAACCCGCCACGGCGGCATGACGCAGGAAACCACCATTATCGAAGCGGAATATACCGAAATCGACACCGCACACCGCCCGAGCGAACCGCCGCAAAGCTTGCCGCCGCAAAACGGCAAACAATGACCTTATGTAAAGGGATTCACGCTTGCGCCCATAGCGGCAGGGTGCTACCCTTGAAACATATATTTTAAATCGACATGCGGCGCCGCTCGCCGCGATGATGACGCCCTTACAAGGATTCACAGCATGACCAACACACCGCAAGCCCCGCAAGCGAACGACGCCGCCCCCGGCATCCAGATCGTCGCGCAATACATCAAGGACCTGTCGTTCGAAAACCCGAACGCGCCCGAAAGCCTGGTGAGCGGCTGGCCGCAGCCCGATACGAACGTGCAAATCTCGCTGCGCCACCAGCAGGTGCGTGAAGATGCCTATGAATGCAGCGTGCATTTCCGCATTGAAGCCAAGAAAAAAGACGACGGCAAAGTTTGCTTCATCGTTGACCTCGCCTATGGCGCGCTCGCTATTCTCAAAAACATCCCGAAGGAAAACCACCAGCCCGTGGTGATGGTCGAAGTGCCCAAGCTGCTCTTCCCCTTCGTGCGTGAAATCGTGGCCAGCCTGACGTCCAAGGGCGGCTATCCGCCGCTGTACCTGACGCCCATCAGCTTCGAGACCATCTACGTCAACGAAGTCAAACGCCTGCAGGCCGAAAAACAAAAAACCGCCGCCAACTAATCCGCGCCGGATACAAACAAAAAAGCCGCCCGTTGATGGGCGGTTTTTTTTGTTTACCCCTCCGCTTTTTTCGCGGCAGACCAAAGGTTGTCTTTGATTTTTTCGACGAATTTTTCGTGGGTGGCGATGTCGGATTCGCTCGGCGGAAAATTGCGCTTCGGGCGGTCCTGGCGTTTGATACTGGCATTCAGCTGCGCCGACGTCGCGGCGGCTTCGGCGGCAAGGCCAAGGCCGTGCTGGCGCCCGCCCAAAAGCTCCAGATAAACCTCCGCCAGCAGCTGCGCATCGAGCAGCGCGCCGTGCAGTTTACGCTCCGTATTGTCGATTTTAAAGCGGCGGCAAAGCGCATCGAGGTTCGCGGGCTGACCTGGAAATTTTTTGCGCGCCATGGTCAGCGTATCGACCACGCGCGTCATAGGAATAGGTTTCAAAAACCCCGCCGCTTTCAGTTCGGCATTGATGAATTTCATATCGAATTCAGCGTTGTGAATAACCAGCGTCGCATCGCCGATGAAGTCGAGAAAGTCGCCGACCTTTTCCGTGAACAGCGGCTTGTCTTGCAAAAATTCCGTCGTCAGGCCGTGAATGCGCACAGCGTCCGAGGGCACATCGCGCTGCGGGTTCAGGTAAACGTGGAAATGCCGGCCTGTGGGCAGGTGGTTCAAAAGCTCGACGCAGCCCAGCTCCACCAGACGGTGACCTTCCGAAGGCTCGAAGCCTGTGGTTTCAGTATCGAATACGATTTCGCGGATATCGGCCATACTCAGTGTCTCCCGTTCGCGGGCGGCGCGGCGCGCGGCTTTTGCGGCGGCAGTATCGTATCAATGATTTTTTTCAGCTGCTCGCGCGTATCGTCCATGCTGACATCGGTGGTCACGATGTAATCGGCGCGGGCGCGCTTTTCGGCATCCGGCACCTGCTGCGACAATACATGATTGAAACGCTCTTCGGTCATACCGGGGCGCGCCATGACGCGCGCTTTTTGCACATCGGCGGGCGCCGTCACCACTAGCACGCTATCGACGCGACGCTGCCCGCCGGTTTCATAGAGAAGCGGAATATCGAACACGACCAGCTTATGGCCTTTTTGTTCCATATCGGCGCGGAAAGCGGCGCTGTCTTGCTGCACCATCGGGTGCAAAATCTGCTCCAGCGCTTTTTTCTTTTCGGCATCGGCAAAAACGATTTGGCCCAGCACCTTGCGGTCGATATAGCCCTGCCCGTTTGCATCCTGCGCGAGGCTTTCGGGGAAAAGCTGCGCAACCGGCGCAACGCCCGCACCGCCTGCCGCCAGCAGTTTATGCACCGTCGCATCTGCGTCATGCACGGGAATGCCCATTTCCTTGAGCATATTCGACACCGTCGATTTGCCCATACCGATGGAGCCTGTAACGCCCAGCACAATCATGCCGCGGCCTTTCGCATGTCTTCGTAAAGCTCCAGCGTCACGTCGGGGTCTTGCCCGAACCATTCGCGGAAACCAAGGCGCGCCTGATTGAGCAGCATGCCAAGTCCTTCGACCGTCGGGTTGCCGCGGGCGCGCGCCGACATCAAAAGCGGCGTCATCAGCGGACGGTAAACAAGGTCGCACACCGCCGCGTCAGGCGGCAGGGTGGAGAGGTCCAGCTCCAGCGGCGGCTGGCCAATCATGCCGAGCGAAGAGCCGTTCACCAGCATCGTCGCGCCGGACAGTGCCTGTTGGCGGTCTTCCCATTTGAAAACTTCGGCATTCAGCTCAAGCCCGCTGACGATTTTCTCCGCGCGCTCGGGCGTGCGGTTGACAAGGGCAAAGTGCTCCGCACCTGCATTTTTGAGGGCGGAGATAACCCCGCGCGCCGCGCCGCCCGTGCCGACGACCACGACCTTGTCGCCGCGCCATTCGGGGAACTGCGATTTCAGGCTTTCCATGAAGCCGAAGCCGTCGCTGTTATAGCCCTTGAGCTTGCCGTCTTTCACGACAACCGTATTGATGGCGCCCGATACCAGCGCGCTGTCATCATGGCTGTCCATCAGCGCCATAGCTTCTTCTTTCAGCGGGATGGTCAGGTTGCAGCCTGCATAATCACTGTCGATAAGCATCTGCATCGCGTCTTTCAGCTGGTCGAGCGTGACCGGCATCGCGTTATACGTCGCATTGACGCCATGGCGCGCAATCCAATAGCCCATGATACGGGGCGACAGCGAATGTTCAATCGGCCAGCCCATGACGCAGGCCTGTTTCAGTTTCGCTTCTGGCATTGGGATTCCTTTTCCTGTTGCGTCGTTTCCTTGCCGCTGTTGCTGGCAAGCGCTTCGCGGTGATGGTCAAGCAGCGAAAGAATTTCCGCCGCCGTTTCTTCGACAGAGCGGCGGGTGACATCAATCACCGGCCAGCCCATGCGGTTGTAAAATTTGCGTGCTTCGGCGACCTCCGCCTCCACATGCGCGGGCTCCAGATAATCCGTCTCGCGCCGCTCCCCCAGCTGTTTAAGGCGGTTGCGGCGAATGTCGATAAGCCTGTCCGGCGATGCCGTCAGCGCCACGAACAGCGGCGTTTTCAAATCCAGCACACGCTCGGGGAAGGGCACGCCCGGCACATAGGGCACGTTCGCCGCCTTCACGCCGCGGTTGGCCAGATAAATGCAGGTCGGTGTTTTGGACGTGCGCGACACGCCGACCAGAATGACATCGGCCTTGCCAAGGTCGCGGTCGCTTTTTTGTCCGTCGTCGTGATGGAGCGCGTAATCGACCGCATCCATGCGTGCGAAATATTCTTCGTTCAGCTGGTGTTGCAGCCCCGGCTCCGCGCGGCTTTGCATGCCGAATGAATGGCTCATCAAATCCAGCACCGGATGCAAAATCGACAGCGTGCGCACCCCCATGGCGAGACAATGTTTTTCCAGCGTCTTGGCGAGGCCTTCATCGACCAGCGTATAAAGCACCAGCCCCGGATTTTGCCGGATGCCCTCCAGCACCGCGGGCAGCTGGCGCTGCGAGCGGATAAGCGGCCAGAAATGCTGTTCGGTCTCGACCCCTTCGAACTGGGCGAGACAAGCCTTCACCACGCTGTTGAGCGTGCCGCCGGTCGAATCCGAAATCAGGTGCAGATGGAATTTGGTCATGCCTTCCGCGGGCGTTTTTGGGTGGTTATCCATTTTTAGCCAATACGGGCAGTCTATTTCAAGGCGAAGCGGCATCAAAGTTATGTTATTGTTTTCATAATCATATTGACAGCCCGCATCCCGACCTTTAGTCTGCTTTCTATTCATATATGACTAATGTTTTCCAAGAAACAGGAACCCGAGGCCATGACGCACCCGCTTTCCGACCTTTTTTCCTATTACGGCCGCCGCCCCAACCAGTTCTTTTTGCACGAGCTGCAGGAAATGCTCTGCCCCGCGCCGGATAGCAAATCGCAGCCGCGCTCCAGCACGCTGGATTTCAACACATCCCGCGGCGTGACCAGCGCGGACGGCACCGCGCGCGCCAGCTATAGCCTGCAAAAAAGCAAAGACGGCAACAGCATCAGCCTGCAAGTCAGCATCCGCAGCGGCGTACATACCCACGAAACGAACCTGACCGCCGTGCGCGTGCGCAGCGACAATCTTTTTGAAATACAGAGCCTCACCTTCGACAACAAAAAAGAAAAACTCGGCCACCGCTGGGAAATAACTTCGGTGCTCGGCTTCATCGGCAAAAACCATTTGCAAAAAATCTGCGAAGGCCGCGTGCCGTCGCCGCACGAAGAGCGCGGCAAGTTCGGCAAGATGGGGCGGTTCTGGAGCCGCTGCCTGCTTGACAACCCGCACCAGATGATGATGCCTCCATACTAAAAACCCCTATATTTAAAGGCTTTTTATGTCTCGCCCCGTTGTCGCCCTTTTCGCCGGTTCATCGACGCCCAAAGACCCCGCCATCATGGCGGCTGCGGAAAAACTCGGCCGCATGCTGGGGGAGCAAGGCTTCGACCTTATCTATGGCGCAGGCACGCAGGGCGTGATGGGCGCGGTTGCCAAGGCCGCCGCCGCAGCCGGCAGCCATATCACGGCCGTCGTCCTCGACAAATACGCGCATGAAGAGCAAATTGCAGGCGCGCCCCTGATAAAAGTCGCGAGCGAGCAGGAGCGCTTCGCCCTTCTTTCATCTCACGGCAATCCGGTCGCAAGCCTGGTGATGCCGGGCGGGCCGGGTGCGCTGCGCGAAGCTTTGCAGGGACTTGAAAAGGCCGTGTACGAAAACGGCGCGCCGGTGGTGCTTGTCGATATTGGCAATTACCTGAGCGGTATCCGCCAGTATTTTGCAGAGGCCGTGGCGGGCGGGCTTATCCGTGAAGACCGCGCAGGCAAGCTGCTCAGCATGCCGCCCGATGGCGATTTGAAAGCGCTGCTGTCGCCGCAGCAGAATCTTGCGCCGCGCCCGCACGCCCCGCAACAAAAATTCTGACGGCTTTTGTCCCGATAAAATCTTGAAAAACCCTTGAATTTCATAAGATTTTCTCTTATCTCAGGGGCATGGAAACGACGCATCACACAGACGC
>DQGU01000169.1:0-1843 GCA_003524565.1 Rhodospirillaceae bacterium | reverse complement strand
CTGCTCGACATCAAGGCGCATCTTATCGACATTCTCGACCGCCCGGGCGGCCAGTGTGCCGAGCTGTATCCGGAAAAGCCTATCTATGACATTCCCGCCCTGCCCATCGTCACAGGGCAACAGCTGACCGACCAGTTGATGGAGCAGATTAAAGCCTTCAACCCGACCTTTCATCTCGGCCAGATGGCGACGCAAATTGAAAAAACCGAAACCGGCTGGCGCGTCACCACCGATGCGGACACGGTTATCGAAGGCAAGGTTGTGATTATCGCCGCGGGCGGCGGCAGCTTCACACCCAAAAAACCGCCGATTGCCGGCATTGAAAACTACGAAGGCACATCGGTTTTTTATGCCGTGCGCAAACGCGAACAATTTCAGGGCAAGCATCTAGTGGTTGCAGGCGGCGGCGATTCCGCGCTCGACTGGGCGCTGAATTTGCAGCCGATTGCAGCATCCATCACGCTTTTGCACCGCCGCGACGATTTCCGCGCCGCGCCCCACAGCGTCGCCAAAATGCGCGCGCTGGTGGCGAATGGCAACATGCAGCTGGTGATTGCGAACCTGAGCGGCCTTCACGGCGCCGATGGCAAAATCGAAAGCCTTGCGCTGACCTACGCCGACAAATCCGCGGGCAGCCTGCCTTGCGATACACTTTTGGCGTTCTATGGTTTGACCATGAAACTCGGCCCCGTGGGCGCGCTTTGCGAAAAGCTTGGCATCGCGCTCAAAGACGGTCTTATCCCCGTCGATACCGAAAAATTCGAAACCAGCGTGCCGGGCATTTTTTCCATCGGCGACATCAATTGGTATCCGGGCAAGTTGAAACTCATCCTTTCCGGCTTTCACGAAGGCGCGCTGATGGCGCAGCAGGCTTTCCGTTATGTCTATCCGGAGCGCAAACTGCGGTTTGAATACACGACTTCAAGCTCGAATTTGCAGGAAAAACTTGGCGTTAAGTGATTCCGGTGGTGTAATATGCCGCAACTCTGGCGGCAGGTATTATAGCCTTATTATGAATAACAATCGTTTCGACATTCTCGGCTGCGCCGTACACGGCATCCGTTCGGTTTTTGCCGAATGGCGCTATCTGTCGTCGGTTGCGCTGATGCCCGTCGCGCTGACCGCGCTTATCGAAATCGTAAAGCTCTACGGCGTCGAAAAACAATCCATCGTGACGGAGCTTATCACCCTGCTGCCCGCCGGCGCGATGGCGGCGTGGTTCATGTTTTTGCAAACCCGCCTGCTGGTTTTTGGCGAGCGCAAGGGCAAGCCCTCCGTCCATAGCGGCGAAGAGCGCCGGCGCGCTTTTGAAGCTTCCATGCTGCTCTGGCTACTGGTGAACATGGCAGGCCTCGCCTTCATCGCCTTTCTGCTTTACTGGGCCAAGACGCAGCAAGCAGGCAGCAACCCCGCCGTTACCGCCGTCGGCTATCTTTTAATCGGTGCGGTTTTCTGGGGCTTGCGGTTTTCCATCGTGCATATCCTCGGCGCGGTCGGCTATTCCATCCGCGATTATATTTACCGTGTGAATGGCGCGATGGTGTCCTTGCGCCTGCTGGCGATGATGCTGATTGTGCTGTTGCCCGTCAGCCTTGTTGCAAGCCCGGTTGAAGCGGCTCTGTTCGAGGCCATCAAGGAAGAAGCCGCGCCGCTGCATGTATCCGGCCTTTTGCTGATGGTCGTTGTTTTGAAATTCGTGTTTCTGTCCTTTTTCAATGCCGCCGGCGTTTTCGCCCTGCGCGAGATGTTGAAAATCGGCACAGGCAAAGCGCAAGGGGCAGGCCGGTGAAAATTATCGTCAACGACCGCGAGGGCACGCGCCACGAACTGGAAGCCATCGAAG
>DQGU01000179.1 GCA_003524565.1 Rhodospirillaceae bacterium | reverse complement strand
AGCGCCTTGCCCTGCGGCACGCCTTCGGCGATATCCACGAGAACGATGTCACCCAGCTGTTTCAGCCCCGCGAGAAGCGCGAGCGTACCGCCGATTTGACCTGCGCCAACCAGCGCGATTTTTTTACGGGACATGTCTGAATTCCTTTTTTGCTTTCGAGTTTGCGTTTGGGGCTATGCATTCCGGTGGCGGGGCTGCGGCTGCAGTTTCCCGAATATTTACGTCCTTGTCCTTGTGCATAATACTTGACTACGCCAATCTTTAAGGACTCGAACCGGTGTAAAAACTAGCACAAATCCCTCGTGTTGGTAGGTCATATTTCGCCAAAAAACAATGGTTTTCCGCAACATACCCCCTTGATTTCCGCTTTGCACAAAACGGGGGTGCGGAACATGCGTTTTTGTTCGTTTTTATGTCAATTTTTTCGCTCTTTTTCACAGCGCGGACGGCAGCTATGATGAGGGTATGAGCAAAACACCCCCGAAACATACCCCCCCTGGACGGCAGCGCCCTTGGCGCCCTGTTCCTGCGCCAGCGCGACGAATTTTCCTGTGGCCCCGCCTGCCTTGCCAGCGCCGCCGCGCTCTATGGCGCCACACATACAGACTATGACAAACTGCGCGCCGCGCTCGGCCCCAACCCTGTCACGGGTTCGGATAATTTCGACATGGCACGCGTGGCAGAACAAAACCTGCCCTTCGTCAACGCGGGCGAAGATTGCTACGCAGGCGGCATCGCGGTTGCGAATATCATTCAGGAAGAAGGGCATTATGTGCTGTTCCTGAAGCGCGAGGGGGAACGTGTGCTTTACTACGACCCCTACCACCACGAGCTGGTGGAGAACGACCTAAGCGCCGTCGAATGGATATCGGAAAGCAAGCACCTGACAAAATGGTGCATCAATCTGGCGCCCATCGACGGCAACACCATGCAAAAGTGGTACGGCATGGCCGCCAGCCCCGCCCCTGCCACAGCGTCAGCAAAGCCGGAAAAGCCGCCGCAGCCCTGAGGGGATGCGCGCGCGTAAACTCAGTCCGCAATCCCGAAAAACTCCAGCTGCCATTTGATTTCGTCCGGCGTCATCGGGTATTCCGTGCCGCCCTTGGCGTACATCACATCCTTGAGCGGGATTTTGGCAAGGCGCTGCTGCAAATCTGTGCAAAAACGCATGGGCAGCTGCGCGCGCCAGCAAAGCGCCACCAGCGGCTTGGGCGTTACGGTCTCCACCATGCGCTTCACAATCTGCGGATGCACCTTGGCGAAATGCGCAAGGCCGAAAATGACGAAATCGTTTTCATGCCACGCCAGCGCGTCGGCCAAAACGTCCTGCGTCATCTTGCCGTCCTTGATATAGCGAATGGCGCGATGCTCGGCCGTCTCGCCCTCCGGCATATCGTGCAGATAGCTGAGACGGCGGCCGACCATTTCGGATATTTGCTTGCGCGCGGCGGGTTCGAAATCGCTGCGTTTTTCAAGCACGTCCAGCACCGCTTTATCCACAAATCCAATCATCTGGCGCGCAAGTTCGCTCGACAGTTCCTTGCGCATCGCCACGGGCTGGTGCCATTCGGGGTGGTCTTTCGCACGCTCCACAATCGCTTGCAGCGCCTCCAGCGAAAAGCGCGCACCGGGGTTTTTCACAAGCGCGGTCGTCGCCTCCGCCTCGCCCGTGCCCATCACGGCATCGACCACGGGCGGCGATACGCTGTCGCGGTTCGCAATCGCCACCACCACCCAGGGGGCGGAATAGCCGGAAATAACATCCAGCAAATCTTCGTCCTTGAGCGCGACACAAAAACGCAAAATCGGCTCCGCCACTTCGCGCGCAAGGTCATTGGCAAGGCGCACCACCACCTGCGGCGGCGCGATCGCGTAATCACTAAGCGATGTCGTCAGCGCGCGGCGGATTTGCAGCATCTCGTCCTGTGCCAGCATGCCCAGCGCCTGCACGGTAAAGGCGTAAATCTGGCTATGACGCTCCGGCGTCAGGCTGGGCAGCAATTTCAAAAGACGCTCCGCCAGCAAAAGCCGCACATCGCCATCGCGGTCTTCAGCTAGAAGACTTGCGGCCTGCAGCGGCGTTGATTTGTTATGCGCGACAGCGCGGCGCACGTCCGCATCGCCCTTACCAGCCAGATAGTACAAAATTTCCGGGTTGGTTTGTTCGTCCCGCGCCAGCACCAGCCAGTTTTTTGCCTCGCCCGTGGCGAGTTGACGTTTCTGTTCGTCATAGAGTTTTTGACGGCGGCTATCCTGAAACTTCTTGATAAACGAGAACATTTTCTATGCGGCTTCCCTGTAGGTACGCGATTGCATTTCCATGATACGGCTGACGGTGCGGTCGAAAACCCCTGCATGAATCGTGCCACGGTACAGATTTTCCGGCGGCACGGCGGCCGAAATGGCCAGAACAATATGGTGGTCGTAAAGCGCATCGACAAGGGTAACAAAACGCAGGGCGGCGTCGCGCCGCGTGTCATCCATTTGCGGCACGTTTTCAAGCACGATAACGCGGTAGCGCTTGGTCAGTTCCAGAAAATCCAGCGCGCTTTTGGGCTTTTCGCATAGCTCCGCAAAGCTAAAGCTGGCGATTTCCTTGGCCGCGCGCGGCACATGTATCACGCGCCCTTTGACGTGGATATCGTCGGGCGTGCCCGCATCGCCATCGGCGACGGCCAGAAATATTTTTTCCAGCGACTGTTTCGCATCTTCGTCATGCGGCCAGAAGTATATTTTCTGCCCCGCAATGCGGCCGAGGCGGTAATCCGTCATCCCCGGAAAGGCGACCACGCGCAGACGCTCTTTCAACAGCGCGATGAAGGGCAGGAACCTGTCGCGCTGAAGGCCGTCTTTGTACAAATCATCCGGCGGAATGTTGGATGTGGCGACCACAACAACGCCGCGGTCAAGCAGCGCGGTAAAAAGCCGCCCCAGAATCATCGCGTCGGCCACATCGCGCACCTGAAATTCGTCAAAGCACAAAAGCGTCGCGCGCGCCGCAATATCATCCGCACAGGCGAGCAGGTCGCCATCGATGCGCGTGCTTTCATTTTTGCGGCGCGCCGTGCGCTGTGCGTGCAGGAAATCGTGAACCTCGAGCATGAAGGCATGGAAATGCACGCGGCGTTTTTTTTCAACCGGCGCCTGCGCGAAAAAAAGATCCATGACCATGGATTTGCCGCGCCCGACACCGCCGTGGAAATAATACCCCTTGGGCGCGGGCATGGTTTTGCGAAAAAGACCGCGCCGCCCCGGTTGATACCCCGCAAGCGCGCGCGCAAGCCCGTCGAGCGCCGCAAGCGCCGAAGCCTGCACGGGGTCAGGGCGGATATCACCCGCCGCGAGTTTTTTTTCGTAGGCCGCCA
>DQGU01000212.1 GCA_003524565.1 Rhodospirillaceae bacterium | reverse complement strand
CCATCCTGAAAAAACTGCGCGCCGACCAGATGGCTAGTCTGGATATGGAGCAGATCCGCAAGGACGTACATCAGGTCGTGACGGATGAAATGTTCGCACACGACATGAAAATGAACAGCCTGCGTCCGCAAAGTTTGCTGATGCGTGCGCTGGATGCGCTGCTGCTGAAACTCGGCATCGACCTGATGGCCGATTGAATACAACGAGGATAATCCCATGAATCAGGACAGCTCTTTCCCCGTCGCACCGCCGCCCGCTCCCCTGAACGGAAAACCCGGCGTCAGTATCAGCCTTTACAACATGTGGCGCTGCGTAGTTTGCATCGCGCATGCCGATGGCATCATCCAGCCGGAAGAGCGGGTTTACCTTGAAAAGGTTTTCGCCAACCTTGACCGCACCTACGGCCTGACGCCGACGCAGAAAATGACGCTGGCGGCGGATTTGGAACTGCCGCAGAACCTTGCCGACCTGCTGGTCAAGGTGACGGAGCCGGAATACCGCGGCATGCTGATACATTTCGGCACCATCCTTGCGAATGCCGACGGCATTGTGACCGAAGACGAAGAACGCATCCTCAGCATGCTGCACGCCCAGCAGATGGACAGCATTGACGCCGACAAGCTGCGCGAAGAAATCCGTAAAGATATGGAAGAGCACCGCGCGGAGCTGGACTCCGAAGTGGCGGAGCTGCAAAAAAACGCCGGTATCAAAAGCCCCGTTCTCAAAGCGCTCGACCGTATGCTTAAAAAACTGAATATCGAGATGCTGGGCTGACGCACACGCCCTGCTGCAAAAAAACGCCCCGTTTATGCGGGGCGTTTTTTTTGTTTTAGCGGGCCAGCATCTTTTCTATCAGCGCCGGCGCCATGCGGTGCTGCGGGCCTACATGGATAGGCGCATTGACCGCGGCATCGATTTGGGCGTCGGTATAGCCCTGTTTGCGCGCAAGGCCTGCCAGACGCGCGACGCGGCGCGGAATGGTCGGGTGGGTTGCATTGGCGTTTTTCCACATCGTGCGCAGCCAGCCTGTTTTGGGCAGTTCAGTCCCCATGGCTTCCTGCAGGCTGACTTCCTGCACCGTTTTCATTTTGCGCAGCGCCGTCACGAGCGCGAGCGGATTGGCGCCCAGAACAACCGCACCGCGGTCCGCCTGATATTCGTTGCTGCGGCTGAAAGCCGCCGTTACCAGCTTGACCCCTGCCGTAATCGTCTTGGTGGCGACGTAGTAAAGGGGGAAGAGCGGGTTGAAAACAGAAATCGCAGCGCCCATACCAACCGTCCCGCCGATTTTGACAAGCTTTGCGACTTTTTGCTTTTCCAGACGTTTTGCGAGGGTCAAATCCGCATCAGGCGTACTCAGCAGTTTCCACTCGCCCGTCGCCTTGGCCGTCAGAATGCGCGAGCCGATGCCCGTCGCAATCGCAATGGGCACACCCACCCAGCCCGCAGACAAAAAGGCCGCAAAGCGCGTCAGACCGCTTGCCATGCCGATAGCGGCACCGGTCAGCTTCTGCGGCAGCGACAGGTGTTGATGTTTGGCCGCGGCATGCGCAAATTCATGCGCCAGAACGGCTTTTTCTTCGCCGTCATCCAAAAGCGCCAACAGCGGTTTGGAAATCATGATGATCGGTTTGCCAAAATTCAGCGCGGCGGCATTGTGCATTTCAGCCATGCCGTTGAAGGTTTCGCGCAGCTTTTTCTGCACGCCTTCGGGCTGGTCGGCAATTTTTTTATCGTCGATGCGGAAATCGTAAATCGGGAATTGTTCCGCGCTGAGGCCGGATTTGGCGTAAAGCTCCTGCGCGATTTTGCCGAGGTTCGGGGATACGGCCGATACGTCCGGATGACGCTCCAGATTTTCTTCAAAAATCTTTTTCTGCGCTTTGATGCTGACATAGCTGATACCGCCGACCAAAGCGGCCGAAGCGGCAATCGCCCAAACTGGCGCGACCAATGCCGTCGTCGCAAGAAGACCAATCGTTGCCGTGTAGTGTACGGCCGCGCTGGCGACGTGGCGGGCGGTGTAAAGCTGTGTCGTCATATCTAACTCCCCGGGCGCAGTGCCCCTTTGTGATGCCGCAGACTATATCATATTATTATGAAAATAAATAGACTTCTTCATCGCTGCGCTTCAAGAACACGTCATTATTCTTATTTTTCAGTGTCTTGTCCAGTAAATCCGGCTTACTGCGCCTGCATGCTTTGCACAAGCCAGAGCGGATATTGATGCTCCTCCGCCACGTCCAGCGGGCCTTCGGCGGCGGCGCGAATCTCCGCCGCGCAAAAACCTGCACGCGCCGCGACACGCCGCAGCGCGCCCAGACGCTGCGCCAGCACCGGATGCGTGGCAAAAAGGTAATAACGCCAGCGCCCCTTTGTCTGAACCGCACCGCCCCGCGCGCGGATTTCAAGCAAATCCAGCTTGCGCAGTGCGGTCATCAGCGACAAGGGATTGGCGCCGAGCGCGGCAATGCCCGCATCCGCCCTGTATTCATTCGTACGGCTGAGCCCGCGCACGATAACCCCCATCAAAATGCGCAGCGCCCAACTGCAAAGATGCAGCGCCAGATAGACGGGGTTGTAAAAAGTCATGACAGCCACGGCGGCGATGGTGCCCGCGTGCGTGCGGCGGCGCCAAAGCGCATTCTGTTCGGCTTTTTCCGCCATGCTGAGCTGCGATTGTTTTTTACCCGCATAAGGCAGCGGCAGCTGCAGGGCGCGCATGGCGTACCACGCCACCGCACCGGCGGCCAAAGCAATACCTGCCGCCTGCCAGCCCGCCGCACAAAAAACAACGAAGCACAGCAACGTCAGCATCCAGCTCACCACCGACGAAAACAGCTGGAGCACATAACGCCAATAAACATGCGATTCACGCAAATGCACAAATTCATGTGCCAGCACGGCGCGCTCTTCTTCGTCATCCATCAGCGCGAGCAGCGGCGCGGAAACCGCCAGCACAGGCCGCCCCAAATCCAGCACCGCAGCGGTCGGAAGTTCGGCCATCCCCTCCATCGTGGTAGCGCTTTTGGCGCCCGCGGCCGCTGGCGCGGCGCCTTCCCTGCGGAAATCATACAGCGGATAATCGGCAGGGTTCAGCCCCGCGCGGGCATATAAATCCGCCATGATTTTGCCAAGATTGGGGGATATGTCGGACGTATCCGGATGCACGGCAAGACGGCTTTTGAAAATTTTGCTGCGGCGGCCCAGCTCCAGCATCGCACTGCCGAAAACAACCACCAGCGCCAGCGCCAGCACCCACGGCGGCGCAACATGCCAGACCGCGGCCATAAGGCCTAGAATGCCGAAATAATAAACGCTAACGCGCAGCGCATAAACAAAATCACGCCAGGGCGAAACCGGCGCGCGCGGCATCAGTAAATACCGCCCAGACCCGTATTCACGCTTTCACCCACGTTGGTCACATCGGTGACGGAGGAAACCCCCTCGCCCGTGAACATCATAGGCTCTTCACCCGGCTCCGTCCCTGCGAGAAAGGCTTCGAGCAGCGGCTTTTCCGTCTGCGCGCCTGCGCGTGTGCCCGTTTGCGGGTCCACAAGCACCAGGCGGATGCCTTCGGGCACGCGGAAGGGCAGCGCGGGCACATCCTTCATGGCCTTTTGCACAAATTCCTTCACGACCGGCACAGCGACGCGCCCGCCGGTTTCTTTCGCACCGAGGGAGCGCGGCTCGTCATACCCGACATAAACACCGATAACAAGGTCGGGCGTAAAGCCGATAAACCACGCATCTTTGGATTCGTTTGTCGTGCCCGTCTTGCCCGCGATAGGACGGCCAAGGCTGTTCAGCGCCGTCGCGGTGCCGCGCTGCACGACGCCTTCCATCATCGATACGACCTGATACATGTGGCGCGGGTCGGCAATTTGCTCGCGCGTATCGGGAATATCCGGCGTTACCTGACCGCTCCACGGTATCATGGGGCCGCAGCCTTCGCAGGGGCGCTGGTCATGCACAAAAATGGTTTTTCCGTTTCTGTCCTGCACGCGGTCGATAGTGGTCGGCGTGATTTTCTTGCCACCGTTCACGAAAATGCTATAGGCGGCGACCATACGCTGCAGCGTCGTCTCGCCCGCACCGATGGACATCGATAGCATCGTGGGCAGATTGTCCGTCACGCCAAACTGACGGCAGATTTGCGCGATGCGTTCCATGCCCACATAGTTCGCAAGACGGATGGTCATGAGGTTACGCGATTTTTCAAGCCCGACGCGCAGCGTGGTCGGCCCGCCGTAATCGGCGCTGTAGTTTTTAGGGCGCCAGTCTTTCAGCCCCGGCCCCTGTTCCATCACGAAGGGCGCATCAAGGATAAGCGTCGCGGGGGTAAAGCCCGCTTCCAGCCCTGCCAGATAGACGAAGGGCTTGAAGGCCGAACCCGGCTGGCGTATTGCCTGCGAAGCGCGGTTGAACTGGCTCATTTCATAGCTGAAGCCGCCGGCGATGGCGAAAATACGGCCGTTATGCGGGTTCATGGCGATGATGCCGCCCTGCACTTCGGGTATCTGGCGCAGCCACCACGCCGCTTTGTCACCTTCGCCGCCGGTGTTTTCAATCAGCCAGACGTCACCTTCTTTCAAAACATCGCTGGCCTTTTTAACCTCCGGCGCGCCGCGTTTGCGCGCCCAGCGCATGCGCTCGTAGGGGAGTTTGACCTTGTCACCATTGCGCAGCCCCATCGTCGCCTGCTTGTCGCCGCTGTCAATCACTACCGCGGTTTCGAAATCGCCCGCGCCCAAGGGACGGCGGATGGCCCCAAGGGCGGTTTGCCAATCCTTCATGTCTTCGATTTTGCCAATAGGCTCGCTGTGCAGGCCGCGGCGCTGGTCGTATTCAATCAGGCCGTTGCGCAGCGCACGTTCAGCCACGCGCTGGTATTCGGGCACCATGGACGTGCGGGCAATCAGGCCACCCTCGTAAAGCCCTTTTTCTCCGTAAAGTTCCAGCAGGCGGCGGCGCACTTCTTCGGCAAAATACGGGTTGTTGACGTATTGGTCGCTGTCGCGTTTTTGCGTTTTCAGCGGCGCATCCTTGGCCTTTTGCATTTCGTCCGCGGAAATATAGCCGTTTTCGTTCATCTGTTCGATGACCCAGTTGCGGCGGCCGACGGCGGCTTCGTAATGGCGTTCGGGGTTGTAGTTATTGGGCGCTTTGGGGAGCGCGGCCAGATAGGCGGCCTCTTCGATATTCAGCTCGTCGAGCGGCTTGTTGAAATATTCAAGCGACGCCGCCGCCACGCCATAAGCGCGCTGGCCGAGGAAGATTTCGTTGAGATACAGCTCGAGGATGCGGTCCTTGCTCAGCGCCTGTTCGATGCGGAACGACAGAATGATTTCGCGGAACTTGCGCTTGAATTTCGCGATGTCGTTACCGCGTTCATCGTCCAGACCGTCGGAAAGCAAAAAGTTTTTGGCAACCTGCTGCGTAATCGTCGAGGCGCCAACCAGACGGCGGTTGGAGCCCATGTGCATCACGTTATCGCGAATGGCGCGCGCAACGCCCGTGGCGTCGATGCCGGGATGTTTAAAAAAGTTTTTATCTTCCGCCGACAAAAACGCGTGGATGACGCGGTCGGGCACATCCTGCACGGGAATATAAACGCGCTTTTCCGCCGCAAATTCGGCCAGCAGGCGGCCATCGTCCGCATAGGCGCGCGTGACAATCGGCGGATCGTACGTCGCAAGGGCGCTATAGTCCGGCAAGTCCTGACTGAAATAGAACAGCAAGGCGACAACCGCGCCCACACCTACAATCGCCCCCATGACCGCCAGCGACAAAAGCGCCATGAAGGTACGCATGAACCAGCCGGGGCCGGCGCTGCGCGGGCGTGGCTGCGTATCGCGCACGGGCTTTTCCGCCTTGGGCGCAGAAGCTTTGCCCTTTGGCGCGGCGGCTTTTGCTTTCGCGCCGGCTTTGGGCTTGCCCCCGACGGCGGGACGCACGGCGCGCAGTTCGTTACCTGTTGGCGGTGTTTTGTCCTTGGTCACGGGCAGCCTCAGATTTCCATTTTAATCGGCCCCTCGGCGGAGCCTTTGATGAATTGCTCGACATACGGGTTGCCGGAATGGTCAATATCCGCCGCCTTGCCGTGCCAGATAATTTCGCCTTTATAAATCATCGCGATGTCGTCGGCGATTTTGCGCGCGCTGTGCATGTCGTGGGTAATCGACAATGCCGTTGCGCCCAGCCCCTTGGACGTTTCGATGATAAGGTCGTTGATGACGTCCGCCATGATGGGGTCGAGCCCCGTGGTCGGTTCGTCAAAGAAAAT
>DQGU01000157.1 GCA_003524565.1 Rhodospirillaceae bacterium | reverse complement strand
CGCCCCCGGCAAAACGCCGGAGGAAGTCGAGCAGAAACTGCTGAAGGCAGTGCCGGACAAATACCTGCGCCATGCGCACCACTGGCTGATTTTGCACGGGCGTTATGTGTGCAAGGCGCGCAACCCCGATTGCGCAAACTGCATCGTGCGCGACCTTTGCGCGTTCAAAGGAAAAACCGCCTGAGAAGTTGAATTTAAGCCCGCGAAGGCGCGGCGCCGCTGCTGACCAGCGTGCGCAGGCAGCGCGACTGGTTTTTCTGGGTGGCCGGTTTATTGGCGATGGGGCCGCCGATTTTCAGCTCTTCGCCGCTGCGGAAATCGACATAGCTGACGTCAAAACCGCTCTGGCGGGCTTCGTCTTTGTAGAAATAGACATCGACGACGCAACCATCGGTGCGGTATTGCCAGATACGCGCCGCCGCGTCACGGCGCACCATCGACGGCTTGCCGAACAGGAAGCTGATTTCACGTTCCGTCAGTTTCATCAGTGCTTCGGGGTCGCCGGAGATATATTTCTGCGCGCGGTTGATATAGCCGCGGGCGGGTTGATAGTCGTCATTCGCAGCGGCAAGGCGGCTGTCGGGGAAAAGCGCCTGACGGAACAGCGCGGGCGCTTCGGCGCTGCCGTAGGCCGTGGCGCTTTCATAAGTCTTGCAGCTGCCGACCAGCAAAACAGCCAGCGGCAGCATGGCCAGACCCAGCCGCGCCAGACGGCGGGCGTTGCGGCGCAAATGGGCATAGAACAGCATGAAGGCGGAATCGACCGTCCCCACCAGCCAGGTCCAGGGGTCCTGCGGCAGCGGATAGGGCAAAACGCCAGCCATCCCTTGCGGGCCGAGGGGCGCGTTATGGGCGCGGATAACCAATTAGTAACCGACCGCCCGGCGGAAAGTGCCCGGGCGTTCCTCTGTTACCGCAGCTTTCTCCGCCTCGTCATTGCTGGCGTCGAAAAGCTTTTCCCCCGCTTCGGCTACGGTTGTGGATTTTACGCTCGCGCCCGTTTTGTCGGCGGCGGGTGCTTTTTCAGCAACCGGCGCTGCGGGGCGGACGGCGATGCGTGCTTCAATACGACTGCCGGATTCAATTTCCAGCGCGCCATATTCAATTTCGCCCGTGATATGGGCGGTAGATTTTACGGTCAGGCGGCCTTTGACCACCAGTTTGCCGTCGAAACGGCCGGCGATAACGGCGTCCTGCACTTCGGCGGTGCCGGTGAAGCTGCCGGTTTCAAGGATGTCAAAACGCTGGGTCAGCAGGGTTTCGGCGGTGACGGTGCCTTCGACGGCCAGATGCTGGCAATCGGTAATCTGCCCGTTCAGCACGATGCCGCGGCCGACGATAAGGCGGCGCTGTTCATCGGCGGCAACAGCGGCGGCGGGTGCGCTGTTGTAGGGCATGGTGCCCGTGAGCATGGCGCTATGGCCGGGAATGTCGCTTCGGATCATTTTTTTCTCAACGTTCATTTGGGTGCCCTCATTTTAAAGCCGCAAACCCTTTTGCCAACACAAATCGAACAGATGGCTTTGTTATGTATTTGACGTTTCAGGGTGCTGAATCCGTACCATGCCCCTGATAGAGCGTCCAGATTTTATAGGTTAACAACCCCGCCGGAGGGCTGAAAAACGCCTGATTAATAATTTTTTAACGATAAATCAAAGGCATACGATTCCCGATTTTATCGCCTCGAAACCGCCACTTTTTAACATAAAGTATAAAAATGCCCCCTGCCTGCCGTCCTGCCCCGACGGTAAAAAGCGACTCAGCCGCGCGGGGGTTTGGGCAGGCTGGCGGTTTTATGCACACGCGGCGCCGCTTCGGGGACTTGTCCGCCCAGCTGCACAAGACGGCCTGCGGCCTCCTCCAGCACGGATACATCCGCAATGTCGCCGAAGTCGCGGACGCTGACGGCCATTACGGGCATGCCGCCTTCGGGGGCGGCGCGCTCCGCAATCGTTGTTTGCTGGCGCAGCGTGAAATTGAAAACATGCGTCAGCGTGCCGCCCGCTGGCAGATGCAAGGTTTCCGAGAAAACATCCGGCGCTATCAGCTGGTAGCGCTGGTTTGCGCGGCTATGCGCTTCGGCGGCGGCGGCTTCTGCTTTGGCCGCGGCCACGCGCTCTTGCAGCGGCGATAAAAGCGGCGATTGCGGGTTTTGCTGATGCAGCCGCGTGTGCAAGTCATCACCGAAGCCGGCCATGCCCTTGCTGTTGCCGGCCAGCAGCGCGAAGGCATCGGCATGGCCGAAAGCCAGCGTCTGGTAAATCGCCGCCCCGCCGTCGGCGTCCGGATTGGCGCCCTTGCCCAGCAAAAGGCGCAGTTTATCCACATCCCCCGTTTCCGCGACGGAGGCCAGCACCAAATCCAGCGCCTCGCCATGCCCTGCAAACTTGCCCGTCCACGACAGGGCGAAGGCAAGGTCGTCGGGTGTGCCGCGCGAAAAATGCGCCAGCACCACGGCAAAGGATTTGACGTCCTTGGCGGCGGCCTGCTGCAAATGCCAGCCCACACCTTCGTGCCAGTGCGCGCCCGCGGCAAGCCTGAGCGGCGCGTCGGCGCCGATGCTGGCATTTTTTTCCTGCGCGTTGCGCGCGCTCAGCGCCTGCCAGACCGAAATGTCTTTTTTCGCAAGCGCGCTTGCAAACAGCTCGCGCGCATGCAGGATGTCGCCGGGCGCGCTGTCATCGAAATCAAACCCGCGTTTTTCAAGCACCGCCGCCAGCGCCGCGCCCGCATTCATTTCGACCGCCAGCGCACAAAGGGCGAAGCGCGTTTCGCGGTCGGTTTTGTGCGTATTCATCAAATAGCGCACGCGCTGCGGTTTGTTTTGCGCGACGGCTTCCTCGAGCGCCTTTCGCCACGCGCCAAAGCCGCCAATGGACTGCGCCCATGGCTGGTCTTCCTGCGGCAGGCCGTCGATGTGCTTGGGTTTGCCGAACATGTTATTTTCCAAAAATATTCCAGCGACATTACGCATAATAAAAGCGGCTGTCAATGACCGCCGCTTTTATCGAAAAATCAGGGATTTTTACTCATTATATATGTGTATGACGCATTACGCCTTATGCGTATGACGCATTGTCGGGAAGGCGATGACGTCGCGGATGCTGTGGCTGTCGGTCAGCAGCATGACCAGACGGTCGATGCCGATGCCAAGGCCGCCCGTGGGGGGCAGGCCGTATTCCAGCGCCTCGACGAAATCTTCGTCCAGCATTTGCGCTTCTTCGTTGCCGGCTTCGCGCGCTTCGACCTGTTTTTTGAAACGGGCGAGCTGGTCGAAGGGGTCGGAAAGCTCCGAAAACGCGTTGGCGACTTCCCAGCCGTTGACGTAGGTCTCGAAACGCTCGGTCAGCGTGTCGTTGTCGCGGTGGACTTTGGCGAGCGGCGAGATGTCTTTGGGCATGTCGATAACATGCGTCGGCTGCACGAGGTCGGCTTCGACCTTTTCGCCGAACACCGCTTCGAGGACTTCGCCCCAGTTGCTGCCGTCCTTCACATGCACGCCCAGCTCTTTCGCTTTGGCGGCGGCGGCTTTGGCATCGGGGATGACGCCGAAATCGACACCGGTTTTTTCCGTGACCAGTTGCGTCATGGTCTTGCGCGCCCAGGGCGCTTTGAAGTCGATTTCTTTTTCGCCGAATTTGATTTTCGTCTCGCCGCCGTGCAGCAGTTTGACGGCGCCTTCGATAATGCGCTCCGTCAGCGCCATCATATCGTTGTAATCGGCATAGGCCTGATAGATTTCAACCGAAGTGAATTCGGGGTTGTGCTTGACCGAAATGCCTTCGTTGCGGAAGCAGCGGTTGATTTCAAACACGCGGTCAAACCCGCCGACGACAAGGCGTTTCAGGTGCAACTCCGGCGCGATGCGCAGATAAAGCTGCATATCAAGCGCGTTGTGATGCGTCAAAAACGGCTTGGCATTCGCGCCGCCCGCGATGGAGTGCAGCATCGGGGTTTCAACTTCCATGAAGCCCTCGCCGCTCAAAACCTGACGGATGAACGAGATGATGCGGCTGCGCTTGCGGAACGTCTCGCGGCTTTCGTCATTCATGATGAGGTCGAGGTAGCGTTTGCGGTATTTCAGTTCCACATCATGCAGGCCGTGGTATTTTTCCGGCAGCGGGCGCACGGATTTGGTCAGCATTTCGACTTTTTCGGTGTTAATCGTCAGCTCCCCGCGCGGGGTGCGGCGGATTTTGCCCGTCACGCCGATGATGTCGCCAATGTCGTAGTAGGCCATCTGCTCCAAAAGTTCCGGCGCGACGTGTTCTTTGTGGCTGAAAATCTGGATTTTGCCCGTGGTGTCCTTGAGGTCGATGAACATGCCCGAATTGCGGTTCGACATCACGCGGCCCGCAACGGAGACGACTTCTTCGGTCGTCTCGCCGTTTTGCAGGGCTTCGTATTTCTTTTGCAAATCGCCCGCGTATGCCGTGACGTCGAAACGGTAGGCGAAGGGGTTGACGCCCTTCAGCTGCAGCTGCTTCATGTTTTCGATTTTCGCCTCGATAAGGGCGTTGGAATCGGTGGCGTGCTGTTCGGCTGCGGGTTGCTGTTTGGACATGATTTCGTCTTTCTGCGTTTTATTTTTCAAGCACCATATCGTAATGCGGGATACCGGCATCCATGTACTCGGACCCGCGGGTGCGGAAGCCAAGCTTTTCGTAGAACGGCACGGCTTCTGCCTGCGCGCTCAGCTTGAACAGCTGAATATCGCCCGCCTTGGACAGTTCCTGCAAGATGTATTTCATCAAAACCCCGCCCACGCCGCGGCTGCGGTGTTCTTTCAAAACCGCCACGCG
>DQGU01000072.1:7352-7526 GCA_003524565.1 Rhodospirillaceae bacterium | reverse complement strand
CGATATCCGGCGTGATGCCAAGCCCCTGAATGGAGTTGCCGGACGGGGTGTAGCAGCGCGCCGTCGTCAGCTTGATGGAGCCGCCGCCCGGAACTTCGAGCAGCGTCTGCACGGAGCCTTTGCCAAAGGACGTCGTGCCCATGACAATGCCGCGTTTGTGGTCTTGCAGCGCAC
>DQGU01000072.1:1018-7114 GCA_003524565.1 Rhodospirillaceae bacterium | reverse complement strand
TTTGTGGTCTTGCAGCGCACCCGCCACAATTTCAGAAGCCGAGGCAGAACCGCCATTCACCAGAACCACAACTGGCAGGCCGCGGGCAAGGTCGCCCGGGGTTGCGTTGTCGCGGCGGGTGTCTTCGGCCTTGCGCCCGCGGGTGGAAACGATTTCACCCTTGTCGAGGAAGGCATCGGATACGGCGATGGCCTGGTCAAGCAGGCCGCCCGGGTTGTTGCGCAGGTCAAGGACGTAGCCGATGATTTTGCTGCCGGCTTCCTTGTCGATGTCCTGAAACGCTTTTTGCAGGCCGGTGAAGGTCTGGCCGTTGAAAGCGGACATGCGGATATAACCGACATTGCCGCCTTCGACGCGGGAGCGGACGGATTTAATCTGGATAACGTCACGCGTCAGCGTCAGGCGCATCGGCTCCGCCGCGCCGGCGCGGACGATGGTCAGCACGATGTTGGTGCCGACACGGCCGCGCATTTTATCAACGGCATCGTTCAGCGACATGCCCATAACCTGCTGGCCGTCGATTTCGACGATAAGGTCGCCGGACTGGACGCCGGCGCGGGCCGCGGGGGTATCGTCAATCGGGGATACGACTTTGACAACGCCGTTTTCCATGGTGACTTCGATGCCAAGGCCGCCAAATTCGCCGCGGTTCTGCACAGACATCGCCTTGGTTTCTTCTTCGGTCATATAGGTGGAGTGGGGGTCGAGGTTCGACAGCATACCCACGAGCGCGTATTCCAGCAGCTTGCGGTCTTCGACGGGGTCAACATAATCGGCGCGCACGCGCTCGAACACTTCGCCAAACAGGTCAAGCGCGCGGTAGGTATTGGCCGGAACGGATTTGCCGGCCGAACGTGCCTGCCCGCCACCTGCGAAAACAGCTGTATAGGACGTCGTCATAAAGACGGCGATAGCAAGGGCACTGGCGGCGGCGGTCAGTTTTTTTCTTGTCGAAGTCATGGCTATATCTTGTCCTGTTTGCGTTGTGCGACCAGAATTTTCTGGGGATTGACGGGGGTGCCGTTGCGGCGGAGTTCGTAGTAAACGGGGTGATGTTCGGTGTCGGACTTATCGACGCTGCCGACAGGCTCGCCGGCGGCGACGCGCGCGCCCACGACGGTATCGACACGGCCGAGGCCGGCTATAAGGCTATGATACCCCCCGGCATGCTCGACAATCAAGATATGCTTGTATTTGTGGAACGGGCCGGCGAAGCGCACAACGCCCGCCAGCGGCGTGACCACGCGGGCATTGCCGCGCGCGTTATAAGTAATGCCCTTGCTGGGCGCGCCAAGGTCATCGATGTCGCCAAATGCCGTGCGCACCGTGCCGGGCACGGGGGAGCTGGCCGTGCCTGTGGGCGCGCGCAAATCAGGGGCGCCTGCCGTGCGGTCTTGCGATGCCGCTTTTTGTGCGGCTTGCGCAGGGGTGGGTTTTGCGCGCGGCGTTTCAATTTTTTCAACAAGTTCTTCGAGGTTTTTGGCTTCGCGGGTCAGGCGGGCGACTTCGGCATTGTTGGCATCGCGCTCGGCTTCGGTTTGCTTGAGGGCGCTGCGGCGTTCTTCAAGCAGTTTGTTCAATTTCTCTTCGTCCGCATTGATATTGGACAAGGCTTGCTGCTGCGCGCTGCGCTGTGCGGCGATGTCGTTTTCGATTTTATCCAGCGCCGCGATTTCCGCGCGCAGGGCAGATGATTTTTCATGCAGCTGCGGGATAAGCGTTTTCATCAGGCGTGCGGCGCGCGCGGCCTCCAGCGGGTCGGACTGCGTCATCATGGTGGGGGTCGATGTGCGCGTGAAACGCTGCGCCGCGGTGACAAGCCCACCGACGGCCTCTTGCTCTGAAAACAATTTGTCTTGCAGGGCGGATTTTTGTTTTTGCAATTCCGCCGCGCGGCGTTTGCTGCTGGAAAGGTCTTCTTCCAGCTTGCGCAGGCCTTTTGACATATCAATCAGTTTTTTTTGCAGGTCTGTGGTTTCCTGCTCCAGCGCGCGGGATTTACGGCTGAGCGCGTCTTGCGTCGCCTGTTTCTGCTCTATCGCGGCTTCGATTTTCTTTTTTTGTGTGGCTTCCTGCGCTTGGGCGGGCAGGGATGTGCCCGCGCATAAAACCAGCAGGAAAAATGCCATCAGCGGGGTATGTGCGGCGGTCAAACGCGGCATCTTGTGGCGACCTTCAGGCCCTGTGATACGGATGCCCCGCAAGGATTTGCTGGGCACGGTAAATCTGTTCTAACAGCATAACCCGAACCATCATGTGTGGCCATGTTTGTTTGCCGAATGACAGTAAAAATTTGGCTTTGTCACGCACGGTTTTATCGAAACCATCGGCGCCGCCGATGAGCAGGATAATCTCGTTTCCCGGCGCCTGGTCGCGCCAGCGGGAAAGTTTTTCTGCAAACTCAGGGCTTGAATAGCTCTGTCCGCGCTCGTCAAGGGCGACGACAAAAGCGTTTTCCGGAATGTGTTTTAAAATCAGCGGCGCTTCAATTGCGGAGGTTGCAGCCTTGGGGCTGTCGATTTCCTCAATTTTCACCGGCCAGCCAAGACGCTTGATATATTCATCGCAAAGCTCGCGCAGGGGCGATGCTTTCATGCGGCCAACGGCGATGATTTTTATTTTCATGTTTATTCAGATGGTTTCGTCGATTTATTAAATCGATTTATAAAGCGTGTAGTCAGTGGCGCTGAAGTCGGTGGACCAGAGTTTTTCAAGGTTATAGAAAGTCCGGACTTCTGCGCGGAACAGATGCACAATCACATCGCCGGCATCGACGATAACCCAATCGCCTGTCGCGGCACCTTCGATGCGTGCCTTGTGCCCGTCCTTGGCCAGGCGCTCTTTCAGCTTTTGCGCCATGGCGGCAACGTGGCGGGAAGAGGTACCTGTCACAATGACCATAAAATCCGCAATCGCACTTTTGCCCGCAAGGTCGATGGACACGATGTTGTCGCCCTTGTCCTGGTCGAGCGCCTTCACAATCATTTGGTGCATGGCCTTCGCGCGGTTATCACCGGCGGCTGGCTTTGCCGTTTTTTTTGCGGGCGCGGGTTTGACAGCCTTCAGCGCCGGTTTGGCGGCGGCTTTTTTCGTGGCCGTTTTTACTGCTTTTTTCTCGGCCTTTTTAATGGCTTTTTTTACAGCTTTTTTCGCGGGTTTTTTGGGTGGGGTAGCGATGGTCGCCTCCTCTTGGGTCAAAACGAATGTGTGCCGGCAACAAAAAACGCAAGCGCGGTTTCTGCGTCTTGCGTTAAATCATCGGGCAAAGAAGATATAAACCTGTGCAAAAGCGTCAATCCGGACTTGTTTATCCTGTTTTTATTATACCGCCTTCCGGCGGGCGGGGCAATAACCGTGAATGTACATGAAAAACAGGCTTTTTCAGGCCTTTGTCCCGCCGCGCGCCGCACGGATGGCGGTGGAGGAGATATGATTGAGCGGAATATGCAGGATGGTCCAGACCGGCAGGGCGCGGTCTTTCAGGGTCGTGGCCGCGCTTTCGGGTATCAGGCGGTGGCGGTAGCGTTCCATGGCGGGGCAGGATTTGAGACTGTTGCCGTGCGGCGGGCGGTCGAGAACGCAAACGGCGGTGGTTTCAAAAATATCCTGCCAGTCCTGCCAGCGGTGCACCTGACGCAGGTTGTCCGTGCCCATCAGCCAGACAAAACGCGTGCGCGGAAAAACCTGCCGCAGTTTGGCCAGCGTATCGGCGGTGTAGCGGGTATTGAGGTGCTGTTCTATGTCGGTGACCACAATTTGCGGGTGGCGGCTGGCGCGTTTCGCGCTTTCAACGCGCGATGCGAGCGGCGCCATGCCCTTTGTCGATTTCAGCGGATTTTGCGGGCTGACCATCCACCACACGGCATCAAGCCCCAGATGCTTGAGCGCCATCAGGCTGATATGCCGGTGGCCTTCATGCGCGGGGTTGAACGAGCCGCCCAGAAGCCCGACCGTGCGGCCGGACCATAGATTGCTGGTATAAAGCGACGGTGCCGTGCGCAAAATTTATTCCTCGCTCAGCGATACCAGCGTGGTATTGCCGCCCGATGCGGTGGTGTTGATGGTGATGGTGCGCTCGGTCGCGAAGCGGGGCAGGTAATGCGGCCCGCCCGCCTTGGGGCCGGTGCCGGAGATGCCTTGCCCGCCAAAGGGCTGCACGCCGACCACCGCGCCAATCATAGAGCGGTTGACGTAGCAATTCCCCGCGCGCACGCGGCGGCACAGCACTTCCATCGTGTAGTCGATGCGGGTATGCACGCCGAACGTCAGGCCATAGCCGCTGGCGTTGATTTGCTGGATAACGCTTTCGATGTCTTCGCCTTTGAATCGGATAATGTGAAGAACGGGGCCGAAAACTTCGCGTTTCAGCGATGACATATCCGGAATTTCAAAGGCGCAGGGGGCGAAGAAATACCCCTTCGGCGCATGGGCGGGCAGGGTAACCGCGGCCACTTTTTTGCCGACACCTGCCATGCGCGTCGCATGCACGTCGAGCATTTCAAGTGCAGCCTTGTCAATGACGGGGCCGATGTCGGTTGCAAGGTCAAGCGGGTCGCCTAGGCTCAGCTCCTTGCACGCACCGGCCAGCATTTCGATGACTTTATCCGCGATGCCGTCCTGCACGAACAGAACGCGCAGGGCAGAACAGCGTTGCCCCGCGGAGCGGAAGGCGCTGGTAATCACGTCATCGACGATTTGTTCGGGCAGGGCGGTTGAATCGGCAATCATCGCGTTCTGACCGCCCGTTTCGGCAATCAGGGGCACGATGGCGCCATCGCGCGCGGCAAGGCTGCGGTTGATGATTTGCGCAACCTCGGTCGAGCCTGTAAAGGCCACACCCGCAATGCGCGGGTCGGCGACCAGATATTGCCCCGTGACCTCGCCGCTTGCGGGCAGGAAGCAAAGCGCGCCCTTGGGCACGCCCGCCTTGTGCAAAAGCGCGGCGGCGTAATGCGCGATAAGCGATGTTTGCTCCGCCGGTTTGGCGATGACGGTATTGCCGGCCATCAGCGCGGCGGCAACCTGACCGATGAAAATCGCCAGCGGGAAGTTCCACGGGCTGATGCACACGAAAACGCCGCGGCCGTGCAGCGACAGGCTGTTGCGCTCGCCCGTCGGGCCGGGAAGCTCGATCGGCGCGGCGAATTTTTCCTTCGCCTGCGCGGCGTAGTAGCGGCAGAAATCGATCGCCTCGCGGACCTCGGAAACGGCGTCGACCTGGATCCGGCCGCCTTCGCGAACGATCAGCGCGACCAGTTCGGGCAGGCGCTCCTGCATCAGGTCGGCGGCAGCGTCGAGAGCGGCTGCGCGTGTCGCGGCAGGGGTGCTTTCCCAAGCCGGGAAAGCCGCCTGCGCGACGGCCATTGCGGTGCTGACGTCGGCGACGCTGGCCTCGATCACCTGGCCGACGACTTCGCGCTGGTTGGCCGGCGAACAGACCGGCCGGCTGCTGGCGCCTGAGCCCTGCTTGCCGCCAATCAGCGGCGCGGCGAGGTAGTTGACGTTGCGGCTCTGCTGGATGGCCTGGTGCAGGTCCTGGAGTGCGGCTTTGTCGTTCATGTCCGGTCCTTCACTGTTGGCGCGTTCGGCACCGAAGAGTTCACGTGGCAGCGGGATGCGTGGCTGGCGTTTGACCGCCAGCGCGGCCAGCCTTTCGACCGGGTCGGCGATCAGCGCGTCGATGGGCAACTCGGCGTCGGCGATACGGTTGACGAACGACGAGTTGGCACCATTCTCGAGCAGGCGACGAACGAGGTAGGCAAGCAGGTCTTCGTGACTGCCGACCGGCGCGTAGACGCGACACGGACGGTTCCACTTCTTGGCCCCGACGATCTGGTCGTAAAGTTCTTCGCCCATGCCGTGCAGGCGCTGGTATTCCCATTCGTCGCTGCCACCGGAGCTGATCGCAATTTCGGCGACCGCCGCCAGGGTGTGCGCGTTGTGCGTCGCGAACGCCGGGTAGAAAGCCTGCGGGTCGGAAAAAAGGCGCCTGGCACAGGCCAGGTAGGAGACGTCGCTGGTCACCTTGCGCGTAAAGACGGGGTAGTCGGCGTGGCCACGCTCCTGCGCGATCTTGATCTCGGCGTCCCAGTAGGC
>DQGU01000072.1:394-741 GCA_003524565.1 Rhodospirillaceae bacterium | reverse complement strand
CCCAGTAGGCGCCCTTGCACAGGCGGACCAGCAAGCGCCGCTGACCGCGGTGCGCAAGGTCGGCGAGCCAGTCGAGCAGGGGCAGGGCGCGTTTCTGATAGGCCTGGATGGCCAGGCCGAGGCCGTTCCAGCCGACCAGTTCGTGATCGGTGGCCAGCGCTTCGATCAGGCCCATCGACAGTTCGAGTCGCTCGGCCTCCTCGGCGTCGATGGTCAGGCCGATATTCCTGGCCTTGGCCCTGACCGCCAGCGCCTTGATGGCCGGCAGCAGCTCGCGGCGCACGCGCTCCTCGTTGGCGACATCGTAGCGCGGGTGCAGTGCCGAGAGCTTGATCGAGATCGACGGC
>DQGU01000072.1:0-130 GCA_003524565.1 Rhodospirillaceae bacterium | reverse complement strand
CGACGGCGCGATGAACGGCGGCTGGCCGCTGGCCGCGTCACCGATGGCGGCGATCGCCTTGCTGTACGAATCGAAGTAGCGCAGCGCGTCGGCGCTGGTACGTGCGGCCTCGCCGAGCATGTCGTACGAG
>DQGU01000190.1 GCA_003524565.1 Rhodospirillaceae bacterium | reverse complement strand
GGGGGGCATGAACTTGCCGAAAACAAGCCCGTGTTCTGCCAGCGGCGCGTCGATTGCGCGCGTGATGTCCGGTGTGATGTCGATATGGTTCATGCGGCTTGGCGTTCCTGAGCGGCGGTTTGAATGGCATCCACGGCGCGGCAGGCGGCATCAAACTTTTGCGCCCAGCTGCCGGAGATTTTTTGATAACGGCGACCGTGCTGCTGCAAAACCGCTTCGCAGCGCGACAGAAAATCCGCGCGGTTATCGGGCAGATAGCGGTGCACGTCATCAACCCAGACGGTATCAATATCCATCAGCAGATAAAGGTCGTAATCGCTGGCGGCGGCCATCGTCTCCACCCATGCGGGGCAATCGTTGAAAAGCCAGTGGCTCCATACCGTGGTCGTCAGCGCATCCGTATCGCAAACCAGAAGGCCGCTTTCGGCTTCATCTTGCGCTGCACGCTCCGCCCGCCGCTGTCCGGCGGCAATCGCGCCCATGTCGTTGATACCGAGGGCGCGGCCATGTTCTTCGATATACCCCTTGGCGTATTCGGCGCAAAGCGGTGCGGCGTAATGCGCCGCCAGTTTTTCCGCCAGCGTCGATTTTCCCGTCGATTCGGGGCCGAAAAGGCATATTTTCAAAGGTTTTTTATACCCGCGGAAAACCTGCGACATATAAAGGTCCAGCAGCGCGTCCGTCGTCTCCGGCCAGATAATTCCTGCGGGCAGCAGATAGGTATCGGCTTTGCGCGTGTCGAACGTGACATCCGTTGCCTGAAACAAATCCATGATACGGTGGCGTGCATAATCATCGGGCGGCAAAGCGCGGCAAAGGCCGAGGGCGGCGGCGCTTTCGGCCGTATTCATTTCGCGGGTTCGCAGCATCTCCTGCCAATCCGCAGGCGCAAGGCGGCCGGCGGTATAACCCGCGCGTTTTATCGCCGCGACCAGACGGCCAAGGGGCAGCGGCGTTTTTCCGGCGATGTGATAAATATCCGCGGGCGCATTCTGCGACAGATGTGCCATGGCGCGCGCGGCGTAATCGACGGGGGTGATATCGACGTGCAATTTCTCGTCAAGTCCATCAGGCATCACGCCCAGCGCCGCAAGACCTTGGCCGAACAAGGCCAGAAAATCCCGCTCCGGCGCCGCGCCGCTTTGGGTATCGCCTGTCAAAAGTCCGAAACGGTAATGCCAGATGCGGCAGGCGTCTTCGGGCACGTTCAAAAGCAGACATTCCGCTGCGAATTTCGTTTGCGCATAACCACCATAAACACGGCGTACGTTTTCAAGCTTGTCATCTTCGCGCAGCGGGCCTTTGTTTTGGTCCGTGCTGACAAAAACGGACAGTGTCGATGCAGCGTGAATATCCTTGCGGCGACCCATCAGGGCAAAATTTAAAACTTCGCGCACTGCATCCAGATTGGCGGGGGCGAGGGCTTCGAAATCGGCCAGCATATTGACCGTGGCGGCGCAGTGATAAACGGCGCCCACGCTTTGTGCCAGTGTATCATATTGGTTTTTATCCATGCCAAGCCAGGGCAGCGAAGCGTCGCCAGCAATTGCATGCAAACGTGCAGCATGCGCGGGCGGCAGGGGCAGGCCATATTTTACAAAAGTTTTTTCAATTCTTATGCGCGCCGCCTTGTCGTCTTCGGCGCGGACAAGGCAATAAATATCGCCCCCGTCCGATGCCAGCAGCGCCGCCAGAACGCGAGAGCCGAGGCAGCCTGTCGCCCCTGTCAGAAAAATCGGCGCTTGTGCGGCATCCATCTGCGGTCTTTGCGCGGCGGTGGTGATGCGGCCTTGCATGTCGGCATCAAAAGAAACGCGCGCGCGCAAATCGTCAGCAGACATGGCAAAGGGTTCGGCATTTATACCGCGCGCGGCGATTTCGCGGATGCTCATGCCCTCTGCCGTTTGCGCGGGGGCGGCATCTATCTTTGCGCGTGCTGCATCCAGTGTCAGGCGAATGATGCCAAGGGAATCGCCGCCCGCGCTGTAAAAACTCTGGTCTATACCAAATCGTCCATGGCCGATAACCCCGCGCCACAAATCCCACAGCGCCTTTTCGGCGGGGCTTTCGGGCGGGGCGCTGTCGTTGTTTGTGGGTAGCGGCAGCGCGGCAAGCGCCGCGTAATCGGTCTTGCCCGTCGCGGTCAGGGGGAAGCTGCTGATGCATAAAATGCGCGACGGCACCATCCATGCAGGCAATTTCGCGGCCAGCTGCGCGCGCAGGGCAGCTTCGTCAATTTTTGCCGTGGTCGTGACATAAGCGATGATTTGCGCAGGGGCGGGCGTTTTGATGACAGCCGCCTTGCGGATGCCCGCGCAGGCGGCAAGCTGCGTTTCAATCTCGTCCGGCTCCACCAATTGACCGCGCAGTTTGAACTGGCGGTCGATGCGGCCATGGAATTCGATGTCGCCATTTTTCAGCAGCGATACGCGGTCACCCGTGCGGTAAAACCGTGCGCCGTCCAGCGTCACGAATTTGCGCGCGTTCAATGCGGGCAGGTTCAGGTATCCGCGCGCCAGCTGCACGCCGCCGATGTAAAGCTCGCCGTCTATAATGCGGTATTCAACGCCGTCCATCGCGGCGCCCAGCAGCGGTTTTTGCCATGTTTCCGCATTGCAGGGACACAGGCTGGTGCAAATGGTCGCCTCGGTCGGGCCGTAAACGTTGATGACGTTCAGGCGTTTTGCCCATGCGCGTACGGCATCGGGCGGGCAGGCCTCGCCGCCAATGATAATCGTCTCAAGGCTGTCTGGCGCGTCCTCCGGCGCAATCAGCCGCAGCAACGAAGGGGGCAGGTCGCTGTGGGTGATGCGGCGGCTTTGCATGAATTTCAAAAGCTTCGCGCCATCGCGCAGGGTTTCATCATCCGCAATCACCAGCGCCGCACCCGACAAAAGCGCCGTGCCGATATCCGACAGCGACGCATCGAAGCTGATAGAGAGGTAAAACAAACTGCGGCTTTGCGGCGTCAGGCCAAAGGCGGCGATTTGCTGTTCAAGCACGCTAATGATACCGCGGTGTTCGACCGCAACGCCCTTGGGCGTACCGGTGGAGCCGGAAGTGTGCATAACATAAGCCAGACGCGCGGCATCGTAAGGCGCGGGCGTTATGGCTGTGCCTGCAGGCAGGGGGGCGGGCAGACTGACGACGTCTAGAAATACGCGGATATCGGCATCGGCCACAATAAAATCGCGCCGCGCCGCGGGCAGCGACGGGGGCAGCGGCGCAAAGGCAAGCCCTGCGTACCAAACGCCCAGCATCGCCGCGATGTAATCTGCCGATTTTTCAATGCTGATGCCGATAACGCTCTCGGCAGGCAGGTTTTTGTTTTGCAGCATCCGGCCGATGGCGGCGGCGCGGCGCAGCAGCAGGTCGTATGTCGTCATGCCGGTTTTATCTTCGATAGCGACCTGATGCCCATAGCGGGCGGCAATATCGGCGAAGGCGTCCATGAAACCTTTTTGCATGTGCGTCCCCCTATGCGCTCAAACCGAAAGACTGGCCGAGGACATGCGCGGTCAGCAGGGTCATCAAGACAGGCTCCTGCGCGGCGCGTTCGCGTGCATCCATTTCTTCAAGGCGTGCGGGCAGCGCGCGCGCGGCGGCGGTATCGAAAAACGGCAGGGCGGCGAAACTGGCGGACGAAAAAGAATCGCCCAGCATTTCGCGCAAACGGCCGGAGGCAAAAAGACTGACAGGCGGCGCCATAAACGGGTGTTTCTGGCGGTTATAGACCGTTTCGCTCAGATAAGGCTTCAGGGCGCGGCGCAGGATATATTTTTCGCAGCCATTTTTGATTTTCATCGAAACAGGCAGGCGGCGCACAGTGTCAAACAAGTGGTGGTCAAGGAAGGGCAGGCGCCCCTCCACGCTATGCGCCATGTCCATGCCATCGCCCAGTGTGCGCAGGATGTAGCCGGCAAGCGCGGTCTTGCTCCAGACCCAGGCGGAGCGGTTGACGGCATGCCAGCCGCGCGTTACCTCGCCCGCGCGGGTATCGGCCATCAGCGCGGCATAGGCATCGCTTTGTGCGTGCTGCATGCGGAAAGCTGCGCCCAGCACGCCATGCAGGCGCAGGCCGAGCGTCGCCTTGGCCGCCAGAAAAGCGGGGACATAGCCCATGGCGGTTTCTACGGCGCGGGTATCAAGCCCGTCGCCGAGTGCGATTTGCACACCGGCCGATGCGCCGTTGGTGGCGTAAAGGCGGGCTTGCTGCGCGGTGGCATCTGCCCCTTCCTGCGCCCAGAGGTCCTGGCGCAGATGCGGATAGCCTGCGAAAATTTCATCCGAGCCTTCGCCCGACAGCGCGACCTTGAACCCTGCGGCGCGTATGGCGCGGTTCAGCAAATATTTTCCGGCCAGATGGCCGTTGATGGCCAGCCCCTCGCCTGCGCGCACGGCGTCCGGCAAATGCGTGACCAAATCATCCTGCGATACATCGACGGTATGCAGGCGTGCGCCGTGCAGCGCAGCGGTTTCTGCCGCAATATCATACTCGTCGTATCCATCGTGATGAAAACGTACGGTGAAGGCATCCTGCGCGCGGCCTGTTATATGCGTGGCCAAGCCGAGAAGTCCGCTGGAATCAAGCCCGCCGCTCAAATGAAAGCAAACCGGTACATCAGCCGCAAGACGCGTTTGCAGCGCGTCTTTCAGCGCGGCTTCTACGGCGTCCGTGGCGGCGGTTTCGTCTTTTTCGGTTTCGGATTCGGGCAAAAAATCCATTTCCCAATAGCTGCGGGTTTGCACATCCGCGCCGCGCGCCAGCAGCATCTCGCCGGGTTTCAGCTGCGAAATGCCGCGAAACAGCGTGCGGCCGGGCAGGGTATATTGCATGCTGGCGGCGCTGTAAAACGAATCCATATCCCAGCGTGCAGGCGCACCCAGCGCGAACAGCGCCTTGGCTTCGGAGGCCAGCAGCAGGCTGCCGTCCTGCGGGCGTGTATAAAAAAGCGGCTTGATGCCAAAACGGTCGCGGGCGGCGAAGGTCAGTCCGCGCTTTTCATCGCGCAGGATGAAGGCGAATTCGCCGCGCAGATGGGCGATGCAATCAACGCCGTATTCTTCGTAAAGATGTATCAATATCTCGCTGTCCGAGCGGGTGGCGAAAACATGGCCGCGCGCGGCAAGCGTGCTGCGGATAGATTCATGGCCGTAAAATTCGCCGTTGACGACGGCGATGATGTCGTCGGTTTCGTTTTTCAGCGGCTGGCCGCCCGTGGCAAGGTCGATAATCGACAGGCGGCGGTGGGCGAGGGCGTGGCGCTTTTCAGCGTCGATATAATATCCCGCACCATCGGGCCCGCGGTGGTAAAGGCTGTCAGCGGCGCGCGCCAGCAGGGCGCTGTCAATCGCCTGCCTGCTTTGGTGAATGCCGATGATGCCGCACATGTGACGTTTCCTGTCTTGTATTATTTACGCGGGTCGAAAAAGGTTTTGCGCGTTTCGTGGGTTTTGGAGCGTTCGAACACGTCCGCGAAATCTTCGAGCGCATGCTCTTCGCCCAGCAGGTCATCGACGATAATCTTGCCCGACGCCATCAAATCGATGGATTCGCGGAAATCGCCATAATTGACGGCGGAGAGCGTCATTTCGCGGCGCACGGCCTCGGCCAGTACCAGCTCGATGGGTTCGTGCTTGCGGCTTTTAAGAACGATGCGCCCCTGTACGCGTACCATGCGCATCAGGCTGCGCAGCATGCCGCTGGTCGCCAGCGTTTCGACGGCGAAGTCGTAAGCACCGTCTTCTACGCTCTCCGCATCTTTTGCATCGACAATCGTGATGTCGTGAAATCCGTAGGCGCGCAGGATGCGGTCAATCAGCTGGCCGAAACGGTTGTTGCCGTAGATAACGCCTTTTTCTTCGGGGCGGATGCCGGATTTTAAAACAGACAGCGCGGCGGCGACGGGCTCGCTATAGGCCGCATGGCGGAAAGAAAGCGTATCGGGAATGGTGTAAACCGCGCTTTGCGGTACGCGGATTTTTTCACCGAAGGCGCCGTCATGCTCGATGCCCAGCATGCTGGTATGCTGGCAGCTGATGGCGCGGCCGCCGCGGCAAAGCGCGCAGATGCCGCAGGGCAGAATGGGCATGACGGTGACGCGGGCACCATTCTTGATGCGCGCGGCGGCGGCGTCCCCCATGGCCGAAACCGTGCCTGCGAATTCATGCCCCAGTACCAGCTGCGGCGTTTTGGCGGGAATGCGCCCCTCGGCCACGAAAACATCGGTGCGGCACAAACCGGCCAGCGCAATGTCGATGATGACGTCGTCGTCACGCGTGACGGCGGGGGCGGGAATGGTATCGACGCAGATACCGGTCTGGTTTTTCAAAAGGGCGCGCATGTGTGTCCTCGGCTTCGCGGCTGACCGCTTATCTTCTTTATGAGCAAAAATATACTCTGTAAGAAGATATTTATACTCTAAAAGAGTATAAAGCAAGGGGGAATCTTCAAAAAAAGCACAGCGCAGAGGCTGCGGCGGGCGAAAAACTTATCTAA
>DQGU01000079.1 GCA_003524565.1 Rhodospirillaceae bacterium | reverse complement strand
CACGCGCTCCGGCTGCATTTTTTCCAGCACGGCGGCCATGGCCAGCGCGGCGGAATGCGTATCCTGCGCGCGTTTTTTGGACATGCGGGCGCTGTGTTCCAGCTCTTGCGGGCTTTGCGCGCAAAGGCTGCGTGCGAATTCAAGCGCGGTATGGCCGGACATGCTGTATTGATCCATGACTTTCAGCGGATGGTTTGTCATGCGGATGTGCAATTTGGCCATCGCGCGCCATGAACCGCCCAGCACATAAAAATCGCCGCCCGCGCCCGCGGCAATAAAATCCGCCTTTGACAGGTGGCTGTCAATCAACGCGCGCTGCGCATCCACACCGCCCGCGGCATGCAGGCGCAGGGAGCCGACGGGAAAGCTTTGCTTGTGTTCGACAACGTTATAGTTGACGGATATCAGCTCCAGCGAGCCGCCGCCGAAATCGCCGATGATGCCGCGCTCCCCAAGGCCGTTCATCATTACGCCGATGGCGGAGAGGCGGGCTTCTTCTTCCCCGTCAATCACGCGGATATGCAGACCGAATTTTTTTTGCACCGCGGCAATAAAATCGGCGCCGTCGGCGGCATCGCGCAGCGCAGCGGTGGCAACCGCCATCACGTCCTTGATTTTCATGGCGGCAATCAGCGCGGCGAAGCGGCCGATGCTTTGCATCGCTTTTTCAACGCCATCGGGGTTCAGGCGTCCGGTTTTGCCAAGGTCGGCGCCAAGACCGCAGAGGTCGCGCTCATTATGGATTTTCACAGGCACGCGGTTCATGCCGTCGAAAACCACCAACCGCACGGCGTTCGAGCCGATATCGAGAACGGCGACATAATCTCTCGTAGGGACGGCTTCCGGCATGACAATACTCCTCAGGTGCGCTACTCTCCCCTTCTATAGGGAATAACGCCGAACAAGGTCAAATGAAAACGCTGTATCTTTTGCGCCATGCCGAAGCCGAAGCGGGCAGCAGCCTGCAGGATGGCGACCATGCCCGTGTTTTATCCCCCCGCGGCCGTGCCGAGGGGCGGGAAGTTGGCCGTTTCATGAAAGAGCAGGGGATGGTGCCTGAATTCATCCTCTCGTCCGACGCCCTGCGCACGGTATCGACGGCAAGGCTGGTGGCGGAGGAGCTGTTTGGCGACCGTAAAAGCCCCATTACCAGCCGGTTCGAGCGCATGCTCTATCTGGCGCCCGCCGATGCGCTTTTGGGGCATGTGCAGGCGGTGACGGGCAAGCTCGACCGTCTGTTGCTGGTCGCCCATAACCCGGGCACGCTGGAGCTGGCCTTGCATCTGGCGGGGGCGGCGGCAGACCGCCTTGAAGGCTTCGCCCCTGCGACGCTGGCCGTTTTTGAAACCGATGCGGAAGACTGGGCGCTGATGGCGCCGGAAAATACCCGCCTTGCGGCACATTTTGTGCCGCAGTTTTAAAAGTGCGGGCGCATTTCGTGCCGCAACTTTAAAAACAGACGTCACACCCGCGAGGGCCGATGTCTCGTTTTTGCTTGTATTTGTGTGAACAGATTTTTGGATTCCGGCCTGCGCCGGAATGACTTGCATCGTCTCTAGAAAAAGCTTTGCGGGTCGATGTCGATTTTCAGCTGGATGTTGGCGCCTGTTTTGATGCCGTCCAGCCATTCCGACAGGTAATTCTGCATGTTGATGTCCCGCCCGCTGCGGATAAGAAACCGGCGGCGATGCTTGCCGCGTAAAAACGCCATGGGCGCGGGGGCGGGGCCCAGCACGCGGATATCGTCATATCTGGGGGCACGCTGCGCCAGCGCGCGGCAAAACTGGTCGAGTTTCATTTCATCCGTCGATTGCAAAATCAGCGCGGCCAGCTTGCCGAAGGGGGGCATGCCCGCGCGTTCGCGCTCCCGCCCTTCTGCGGCCAGAAAGGCATCGCGGTCACCGGCGGCGAGGGCGCGTATCACGTTTTGCTCCGGCATATAGGTTTGCAAAAAGACGCGCCCCGGTTTGTCGCCGCGGCCTGCGCGGCCCGATACCTGCTGCAAAAGCTGGAACGTACGCTCGCCCGCACGCAAATCGCCGCCCGAAAGGCCAAGGTCGGCATCGACCACGCCGACCAGTGTGAGTGCGGGAAAATGGTGCCCCTTGGCGACAATCTGCGTGCCGATGATGATATCGACTTCCTGTTTTTCAATCTGCGTGATGGCGCTGCGTATCATATTGGCGCTGCCTGTAATATCGCTTGCCAGCACCAGCGTGCGCGCCTCCGGCAGCAGTTCTTGCACTTCTTCCTGAATACGCTCGACCCCCGGGCCGCAGGCGGCAAAGCTGCCTTCGTCATTGCACGACGGGCAAGCGGCGGGCATTTTCTGGCCAAAACCGCAGTGGTGGCATTGCAAACGGCCGTGCCTGCGGTGTTCGACCAGCCATGCCGTGCAGGACGGACATTGAAAACGATGCCCGCAGGTGCGGCACAGCGTCAGCGGCGCATAACCGCGGCGGTTCAAAAACAGCAGGGATTGTTCGCCGGCTTCAATCGTGGTGCGCAGCGCGTCCATCAGTGGCGGCGATATGAATTTCTGGCGCGGCGGTGCATCGCGGCGCAAATCGACCACCTGCATCGCGGGCAGCGTTGCGCCGCCAAAGCGCGACGGCAGGTGCAAATAGGCATATTTCCCCGCCTGCACATTCGTCATGGTTTCCAAAGACGGCGTGGCGGAAACCAGCACGCAGGTAATATCGCCAAGTCGCGCGCGCAGCACGGCCATGTCGCGCGCATGGTACATGACGCCTTCTTCCTGTTTGTAAGACGCGTCGTGTTCTTCATCGACCACAATCACGCCAAGGTCGGCGAAGGGAAGAAAAAGGGCAGAGCGCGCGCCGATAACAACCCGCGTGCGCCCATCCGCCGCGCCTTGCCAGACCAGCCGCCGCTGCGCCGCCGGCACTTCGGAGTGCCAGATGGCGGGCGCGACGCCAAAGCGGCGCGTAAATCTCTCCATAAACTGGGCGGAGAGGGAAATTTCCGGCAGCAAAATCAGCGCCTGCCTGCCCTGCGCCAATGCCGCGGCGACGGCTTCGAAATAAACTTCCGTCTTGCCGGAGCCTGTGACGCCGTCGAGCAGCATGGCTGCGAATTTTTGCTGCGCAACGGTGTGCTGCAATGCCTCCGCCGCGTCTTTTTGTGCATCGGTGAAGGCAAGGGGGCTGGATGTCAAATCCACCATGCGGCAGGGTACGGGCGCGGCGACGGAGGCGGGCTTCAAAATGCCCGCCACGGCCATCGCGCGCACCACGGCGGGGGTGCAGCCAGATCGGAAGAGCGGCGGGGAGGGGAAGAGGGTAGATCTCGGTGGGCGCCGGATCATTAAAAAAAAAAAAAAAAAAAAAAAAAAAAAAAAAGAAAAGTAAGCAAACACAGAAATAGGATAGAATAGAGAACGAGTAGGGAAGAGGCCAAAT
>DQGU01000214.1 GCA_003524565.1 Rhodospirillaceae bacterium | reverse complement strand
TCCGCCAAGGGGAAGGATAAGCATGTTTAACCGCGACAACCTGACCCTGCCCGAAAAATTCTTTTCCATCAGCTGGACGTTTGTTGCCTTGCTGGTGATGGTGGGCGGCATCGGTTTTATGTCGCTTTATTCAGCCGACGGCGGCAATGCCGACAAATGGGCAACGCCGCACGGCTTGCGTCTTATTGTGGGGCTGGTCGGTCTGGTGATTACGGCGATGATAGACATCCGGCTCTGGCTGCGGTTCTCCTATGCTTTCTACGCCCTTTGCGTGGGGCTTTTGGTGTTTGTGGAGATTAAAGGCCATATCGGCATGGGCGCGCAGCGCTGGATTGACCTCGGCCTTTTGCGCCTGCAGCCGTCCGAGCTGATGAAAATCGCGGTTGTGTTGGCGCTTGCCCGTTATTATCACGGCCGCACGCCCGATGAAATCCGCAACCCCCTGTTTTTGCTGCCGCCGATTGGCATCGCGCTTTTGCCTGTGGGGCTGGTGTTTTTGCAGCCGAACCTTGGCACGGCGGCGATTATTCTGATGATTGTCGGCGCCATGATGTTTGTGGCGGGGGTCAGCTATTGGTTTTTTCTGATTGTCGGCAGCGGCGTTGTGGCGGCAGTACCCGTGCTCTGGAGTTTTATGCACGACTACCAGAAACGCCGCGTCATGACGTTTTTAAACCCTGAAAGCGACCCCTTGGGCGCGGGGTATAACATCATCCAGTCCAAAATCGCCCTTGGCTCCGGCGGTATATCGGGTAAGGGGTTTCTGAAGGGTACGCAGGGCAGCTTGAACTTCCTGCCTGAAAAGCAGACCGACTTCATTTTCACCCTGTTTACCGAGGAATGGGGGCTTATCGGCGGGCTCGGGCTTATCGGGCTTCTGGTGGCCATTATTGTCTATGCCTATTTCATCGCCTTCAACTGCCAAAGCCAGTTCGGCAGGCTGCTGGTCATGGGCATTATCATCAACTTTTCCCTTTATATTTTCATCAATATCGGTATGGTCATGGGCTTGCTGCCCGTGGTGGGCGTGCCCTTGCCGATGATTTCCTACGGCGGCTCTTCGATGCTGTCGGTTTTGTTTGGTTTCGGGCTTTTGATGTCGGCACATGTCCACCGGCATGTCAAATTCACCCGCCGCGGCATGGACATGGTATAGCGTCCCTCAAGCGGGACATTTAAACGCGATATAGAGACGTGACAAAATAAATCATGAAATTCCGCAAATCTCCCGTTAAAGCCGCCACCAAAACCACCGCTAAAAAACCCGCACAAAAAGTCAAAAAAACGCCGGTGAAACCGCTGACGGCGCTCAAGCCCGCGGCGAAAACGCCCGCGCGCGGCAAGCTTCCCGCCCGTCTTTTGCAAGCGGGCGAGCCTGCGCCCTACCGCATTGAAAACGCCAAGGGCAGCGCACCGGTGCTTATCGTCTGCGACCACGCCAGCAACCGCGTGCCGAAGGCTTTGAACAACGTCGGCCTGTCCAAGGCGGATTTGGAAAAGCATATCGCCTGGGACCCGGGCACCGAAAACATCGGCCGCTATATGTCGGACAAGCTGGATGCAGCGGCGTTTTTCGCCACTTATTCCCGCATCGTCGTTGACGTCAACCGCGGCGAGCGCAGCCCCGAGTGCATGCGCGAAGTTTCCGACCACATTCAGGTGCCGGGCAACAAAGGGCTCAGCGCGGCGCAAAAACGCCAGCGCCTTGATGAAATTTTCTGGCCGTATCACCGCGCGCTGACCGGACAGATTAAAAACTACCTGAAAAAAGGCATCGTGCCGGTTATCGTGTCCCTGCACAGCTTCACGCCGGAAATGGACGGCTTCAAACGTCCGTGGCATATCGGCGTTCTTTGGAACAAAGAAGAAGAAATCGCCCGCCGCGTGGTTGAAAACCTGCGCGCGCAAAATCCGGGCATGGTCGTGGGCGAGAACGAGCCCTATACGCTCAAGCAGGCGAACCTCACCAAAAACACCATCAAAACGCATGCCGAAGATACGGGGCTTCCCTATGTCATCGTCGAATTCCGTCAGGATTTGGTGGCGACCAAGCGCGATGCGCTGAAATGGGGCCGCATTTTCCTCGAAGCGCTGGCGCCGATTTTGATGGACGAAGGCCTTTACCGCCCGCGGCGCGAGCGCGAAAGAACGGTTTCCAAAAAACCGGCATCGCGCAAACCCGCGCGCGCAAAGCCGGCCAAGAAAAAGCCGCTGCGCAAGGCCGCCAAGTAACCATAATATGGCCTCTGGGACAGAGGGACAGACGCGGGCGCGAAGCCGCGTAAAACCTAACTTTTGCTTGGGTTTTGCGGGGGCGGTTGATATAATCCGGACATCTACAAAACAGATTTTTTCGATGGACGGGACGCCATGAAATTCACCATTGATCGCGCCGATTTGCTTCGCTCGCTCAACCACGTTCACAGCGTGGTCGAACGCCGGAACACTATTCCAATTCTCGCCAACGTATTGTTGCAGGCCGAAGGCGACGCGCTGTCCCTGACCACGACGGACATGGACCTTGAAATCGTCGAATCTACTGCGGCCAAAGCGGCACAGGGCGGCGCAACCACGGTGCCCGCGCATACGCTCTATGACATCGTGCGCAAACTGCCCGACGGTGCGAGCATCGAGCTTGCCAGCGGTGCGGGCGACACCACGCTGCAGGTCAAGGCGGGCAAGTCCACCTTCCGCCTCGGCTGCCTGCCGACCGAAGATTTCCCGCGCATGGGCAGTGCCGATAAATTCGCCTATAGCTTCAAACTGCCGGCGGCTGATTTGCGCACGCTTATCGACCGCACGCGCTTTGCGATTTCCAACGAAGAAACACGCTATTACCTGAACGGTATTTATCTGCATGCCGCCGAAAACGAAGGCGTTGCAGTGTTGCGCGCCGTTGCGACCGACGGCCACCGTCTGGCGCGTTTCGAAATGCCGCTGCCCGAAGGCGCACGCGACATGCCGGGCGTGATTATTCCGCGCAAGGCCATCAACGAAATCCGCAAGCTGATTGACGAAGCCGGCGACAGCATCGAGATTAGCCTGACCGACAACAAGCTGAAATTTAGCTTCGACCACATCACGCTGAC
>DQGU01000192.1 GCA_003524565.1 Rhodospirillaceae bacterium | reverse complement strand
GCCGTTTTATACGGCTTCGCGCCGTCTTGCGGCTGCTTGGTGAACAGGCGGTCGCAATAGCCGCAAACCACATCGTCCTGACCGTGGAAAGTGTAATAAACCTTCGGGTGGCCCAGCGCGCCGCCGCCGCCGTTGCAGGCGACCCGTTCCATGTTTTCGGGAACCAGAAGAATTTCGGGGTGTTGTGTGCTCATTGACGTCTCCATGTCGTGCCCTGCGGGCCGTCTTCGATAATAATACCTGCCGCCGCCAGCGCATCGCGGATACGGTCGGACTCAGCAAAGTTTTTTTGTGCGCGCGCATCGCGCCGCGCGGCAATCATTTTATCAATTGCTTCGGCATCAAGGCCGTCCTGCACAGGCGCGCCCTGAAACCACGCCTGCGGGTCTTGCTGCAAAAGGCCGAGCAGTTTGCCCGCGGTTTTCAATTCAGCCTTCGCTTTTGCCTTGTCGGCGGCAAAGCCCTTCGCAATCTGCGCCAGTTCGGCCAAGGCCTTCGGCGTATTGAGGTCGTCTTCGAGCGCGGCCAAAAACGCGGGCGGCATCGCAACGTCCATATCCGGCACATCGGCATGGTCGCGCAGAAAACCGTAATAACGGTCGAGCGTTTTTTTCGCCTGCTCCACCCCCGCCGCCGTGAAGTCAAACGGTTGACGGTAATGGGCGGAGAGCAGCACAAGACGCAACGCCTCCGGCGGGTATTCTTTGATGAGGTCGTGCACCAAAAGGAAATTGCCGAGGGATTTGGACATTTTCTGCCCCTCGACCATCAAATGTCCGTTGTGCATCCAGTAATTCGCGTATTTCTGCCCGCCATGCGCGCAGGTGCTTTGGGCGATTTCGTTTTCATGGTGGGGAAAAATCAAATCTTCACCGCCCGCATGAATGTCGAAATGCGCGCCGTTGATACTGGCGTTCATGGCAGAGCATTCAAGGTGCCAGCCCGGACGGCCGCGGCCCCACGGGCTATCCCAGCCGGGCTGCGTATCGTCGGACGGTTTCCACAGTACAAAATCTGCGGGGTCTTTTTTATAGGGCGCAACGTCGACACGCGCGCCGGCAATCAAATCATCGCGGCTGCGGCGTGACAGCCCGCCATATTCCGGCCACGACGGCACATGGAACAGCACATGGCCTTCGGCCGCATAGGCATGGCCGCCATCGATGAGCTTCTGAATCATATCCAGCATCTGCGGGATGTAATCTGTGGCGCGCGGTTGATGGTCGGGGATACCGACGCCCAGCGCACCCATGTCTTCGTTATAAATCTTCGCGTATTTTTCGGTGATGGCCGCAATCGGCTCCCCCGTTTCCTGCGAAGACTGGATGATTTTGTCGTCGATATCGGTGATGTTGCGGCTGTAGGTAACGTGCTTGTCGCCATAGACCTGACGCAACAGCCGTGCGAGCAGGTCAAACACCACCGCAGGCCGCGCGTTGCCGATATGCGCATAGTTATAAACCGTCGGGCCGCAGGCATAGACGCGCACGTTTTTTTCGTCAATCGGACGAAATTCTTCTTTTTGCCGCGTCATCGTGTTGTGAATGTAAATCGTCATGGCTGCTTACAGTCTGGCCTAGAGCTTGAATGTCACGAAAAACCCGCCGCTGTCGTCGCGCATCACGGGCGCCGCCTGCAGCACATAGCCGTTGTATTTTTCGAATTTGAAATAACGCGCCACCGGCTGGAACAATGTCTCGCCCGCGCCCGGCCGTGCAGGGTCGAACTGCACATACAGGGTTTTGGCAGAGGAGCGTTTGCAGTATTTGACAACATGGTCGAGCTTTTCCAGCGCGTCCGGCTTTTCCATACCGCGCAGGTCAACCTTCACCTCCGCCTCTTCCACGGGCGGATGATTGCTGCCGATGTTTTGCAAAAACTCCATTAGGATTACCTTTGTTGACCGTGCTACAAGATAGCAGGTTTTTTGGCAAAAATGAGTCCCTTTATGACACAAAATTTTGACCTTGTTCTGTCCGGCGGCACGGTTTGTCTGCCTGCGGGGGAAACCAAAACCGATATCGGCGTTGTAGGCGGCCGCATTGCCGCCATCGGCACGCTGGGCACCGCCAAGTCTGCCCAGACCATCGATTGCACGGGGCTGCACATCATGCCCGGCGTTATCGACAGCCATGTGCATTTCCGCGAACCGGGCCTGACGCACAAAGAAGACCTTTCAACAGGCACGCTGGCCGCGATTGCGGGCGGCGTCACCACCACCTTTGAAATGCCGAACACCGAACCCCTGACGATTACGGCCGAGGCGCACAGGGACAAAATGCAGCGCGCGCAAGGCCGCGCGTGGTGCGACTATGCTTTTTACATGGGCGGCTGCGATGGCAACGCGCATTATTTGCAGGAACTGGAACGCCTTGCGGGATGCAGCGGCGTGAAGGTTTTTATGGGCTCGTCCACCGGCGCGCTTTTGGCGGCGGAAGACGAAACGATTTTGAAAATCATGCAATCCGGCAGCCGCCGCCTGTGCCTGCATGCGGAAGACGAAGCCCGGCTGGTGGCGCGCAAATCAATCGCCACAGACAGCCAGGATGTCAAAACCCACCCCGAATGGCGCGACGCCGAATGTGCGCTGCTGGCCGTTAAACGTGCTGTGTCGCTTGGCCGTAAAAGCGGGCGCAGATTGCATTTTCTGCATGTTACCAGCGCCGATGAAATGGGCTTTCTGGCGGCACATAAAGACATCGCCACGGTTGAAACCACGCCGCAGCACCTGACGCTTTTCGCGCCGGATTGTTACGAGCGCATCGGCACGCGCGCACAAATGAACCCGCCCATCCGTACGCGCGAACATCGCGAGGCGCTGTGGGCTGCGATTAACAACGGGGTTGTGGATACGCTCGGCTCCGACCACGCACCGCATACGCTGGATGAAAAAGCCAAAAC
>DQGU01000227.1 GCA_003524565.1 Rhodospirillaceae bacterium | reverse complement strand
GTGCCGCCGGCCATTTGCCGTGGATACGCGAAGGTGCCGCGCGTCTTGACCGCGCCAACATTAACGCGGCGCTGGACGGCAGCCTGAAGCGCCTCAAGACCGATTACATCGACCTTTATCAAATCCACTGGCCACAGCGTCCCGTGAATACTTTCGGCAAGCTCGGCTATGACCAGTTCAGCGTATCGGGGCGCGAGGCGGATGTCATCCTCGAAACCCTGCAAACGCTGGACGATGCCGTACGCGCGGGCAAAATACGTCATATCGGTGTATCCAACGAAACGCCGTGGGGCGTGATGAAATATCTGGAACTGGCCGCGCGCCACAACCTGCCGCGCATCCAGTCCATCCAGAACCCCTACAGCTTCCTCAACCGCAGTTTTGAAATCGGTCTTGCCGAAATGGCGATGCAGGAAAAGGTCGGGCTTCTGGCTTACGCGCCGCTCGCCGCGGGGACGCTCACGGGTAAATATCTGGATGGCCAAATGCCTGCAAAATCGCGCCGCGCGATTGACAGCCGCGCATCACGCTACGACCGCAAGGGTGTTGATGACATCGTGCGCGGCTATATCGACCTTGCCCAGCGTCACGGGCTGGATGTGGCCGTGATGGCGCATGCTTTTGTGAATACGCGTCCGTTTTTGACGGCCAATATCATTGGCGCGACGCGGGTGGAACACATCGAAACCGCGCTGACGTCCCTGGACGTCACGCTGCCGCCGGAGCTTTTGACGAATATCGAGGCGCTGCACGCCCGCCACCCCATTCCCTGCCCGTAAAGGATATTTTTATGCCCCGTCTTTTTGTCGGCCTTGATATTCCGCCGGATATATCCGCGCAAATTCATCTGCTTTCGGGCGGCATCGAAGGGGCGCGCTGGACGAAGGCCGAAAACTATCACGTCACCCTGACGTTTATTGGCGACGTGAGTGAGGCAAACCTCGACGACGTAGATGAAGCCTTGGCAGGCATTGATTGCCCCGCCTTTGATTTGGAAATCAAGGGTACGGGCAGCTTCGCGCAGGGCGATGACCCGAAAGTTCTTTGGCTGGGCGTGGCGGAAAATCCGACACTGCGTCTGCTGAAGCAGCGTATCGACAGCGCGCTCGACCGTTATGATATTCCGTTTGAACGCCGCAGCCGTTTTACGCCGCATGTCACGATGGCGCGTTTCCGGCAGATGCCGGACGAACAAAAAATCGCCGGATTCATGCAGGCGCATAACCTCAAACACTTTGCGCCGATAGAGGTCGAGGACTTCGTGCTGTATGAAAGCTACAGCGGCAGCGAAGGACCGGTGTACCAGCCGCTCGAATATTATCCGCTGGGGTAAAAATGGCGTTTCGTAAGGTTGTCGATATTATGCGGTGGTGTCTCTTCGCCTTTGCGGCATGCTTTATTATTTACACCTTCGGGATGTCCGGCGCGAACTTTTCAAGCGATGATGAGAACATGAAAGCGTTTAAAAGGCCACTCGGCGCGTTAAGCGATGCCCGGCCACGTTTCGCGACGGCGCTGGAATTATTTGGCGGTAGCGTCTTTGAGGGGGAGAAGATATGTATCTCCATCCGCAATGAATACGCTGAGGGTGGGGAGCAAGGGCAACGAAACGAGCTTGCCCGTCTTTTTCCGGATAGAGTGGCCGCCGTGCGTAAGCTCAATTTATCGGACGGTTTTCCCAAGGTGATTGTCGCGGTGGCTCAACCGGGCGGACGTCTTTTTGTGGCAACGGGTGATGCGAAGATTGCGCATGCGCCGTCCGTTGATATAGGGCTGGAGCTTGTTGCCGTAGATGAAGAGGGAAAATTTTTACGCGCTACGAAGCATCGCGGTTATCGTTGCGTGCCGTTTGAAGATGCGGTTTTTGTTTTCTCTTACCATCAAATAAACAAGCGGGCTTATGTCATGCTCGCGGACAAGCGAAGCCCGTCTTTGTGGCCGTATGGCGGGGTCATGGCGCAGGATATTGCGTCAGGCAAAGTTACCCGATAGCGCCACACATTTCCTTGATAACGTCTTCGAGCGTTTTGCCCTCCGCGCGTGCGGCGAAGTGCAGTGCCATGCGGTGGCGCAGGACGGCGGGGGCAATGTCGATAACATCGTCCAGCGACGGCGTATAGCGGCCATCCAAAAGCGCGTAGGAGCGTGCGGCCAGCATAAAGGCCTGCGCCGCACGCGGCCCCGGCCCCCAGCTGACGAATCTTTTGACGGTGTCGATTTTGGTTTGTTCGGGGCGGCCTGATTGCACCAGCTGCAAAATACCATCGACGACTTTTTGACCGATAGGCAGTTGGCGGATGGTGCGCTGCGCCGCCATGATTTCGTCGGCGGTGAAAACGGCGGTGGCTTTGTCTTCGCTGACGCCGGTGGTCGCCAGCAGCATGCGGCGTTCATCCGCGGCGTCCGGATAGCCGATATTGATTTGCAGCATGAAACGGTCAAGCTGCGCTTCGGGCAGGGGGTAGGTGCCTTCCTGCTCCAGCGGGTTTTGCGTGGCCATGACGTGAAACGGGCGCGGCAGGTCGTATGTGGTGCCGCCAACGGATACCTGATATTCCTGCATCGCCTGCAACAGCGCGGATTGGGTACGCGGGCTCGCGCGGTTAATTTCGTCCGCCATCAAAAGCTGGCAGAAAATCGGCCCCTTGAGAAACGTAAAGCCGCGCGCGCCCGCAGCATCCGTGCCAAGAATTTCAGAGCCGAGAATATCCGCCGGCATCAGGTCAGGCGTACATTGCACGCGGCGGCTGTCGAGGCCGAGAACGGTGCCGAGCGTATCCACAAGCTTGGTCTTGCCAAGGCCGGGCAGACCCATCAGCAAAAAGTGGCCGCCGGAAAGAATCGAGGTCAGGCAGAGGTCAACCACGCGGCTTTGGCCGAAAATCACGGTGCGGATGGATTCGCGCGCGCCCGACAGCTTGCTTTTCAGTTTGACGGCCTGCTGTTCAAGGTCGGCGGTGATTTCGGTGCGCATCGGCTCGACGGACATGGTTCTTCCTTTATGTCTTGGTTAACCTACGTCTATTATAGTAGTCGATAATGAATAAAGCAGAAAGAAATGTCTGAATTCCGCCCAAATCCTGCCCTGCCCGAAGAGGATTTCGGCATCAAAATCCTGCGCGACGGCACATGGCTGCACCGCGGGCGACCCATGGCGCGCCACAATCTGGTAAAACTTTTCGCAACCGTGCTGAAACGGGATGAAAACGGCGATTTCTGGCTGCAAACACCGGCGGAGCAGGGGCGCGTCGCTGTTGAAGATGCCCCTTTTATTGCCGTTGAGATGCAGCGGCAGACTTCTGAAAACGGCGAAAATCTGCTATTCAGAACAAATGTGGACGATTGGGCGGCGCTGGATGCCGAACATCCGCTGGTTTTGCGCAAAGATACGGCGGGGATGCTTTGCCCCTATATCCATATCCGCGGCGCGCAGGGGCTTGGGATTGAAGCAAAGCTGTCACGCGCCGTTTACTATGAACTGGCCGCGCTGGCCGCGCCGCATCCGGACGATGCCAATCTTTACGGCGTTTACAGCGCGGGATGCTTTTTTCCGCTCGGCACCGTCGCCGCGCTGGCGGCGGGCGGCGAAACAGATTAGATAATAAGAAAAAGAACAAAACAGACATGAAACAACTCGGCCACATCACGCAAAGACTTTCCGCCTATCGCTGCCGCAGCGGCAACGATTGCGCGGGCGATCATTTGCTGACGCCGGAATGGCAAACGCCGCCGCCGCCCTACCGCGATGCGGCGGTGCTGATTGCGCTGTTGCCGCGCGGCGATGATTTGTCGGTCGTCTTTACCCAGCGCACATCGCACCTGACGGCGCATGCGGGGCAGGTCAGTTTCCCGGGCGGCGGGGTGGAGCCGCAGGATTTCGACGCCGCCGCAACGGCGCTGCGCGAAGCGGAAGAAGAAATCGGCCTGCCGCAAAGCGCGGTGCAAATCCTCGGCCAGCTGGATGATTACATCACGGGCACAGGCTTTCTGGTGCGCCCCGTGGTCGGCTTCGTGCCGGAAATTCCCGTGTGGAAGCCCGATGATTTCGAAGTCGCCGAAATTTTCGACGTGCCGCTGTCGTACCTCTCCAGCCCCGGGCGCATATTCCAGAGCAGCCGTGAATTCCGCGGCATCATGCGCTCCTTCTACGCTTGCGATTGGGATAAATTCCACATCTGGGGCGCAACGGCGGGCATGCTGAAAAAATTCATCGATGTCATTGTCGACGGG
>DQGU01000076.1 GCA_003524565.1 Rhodospirillaceae bacterium | reverse complement strand
GTCCGGTAATATCTCGCTCGGCGCCCCCTTGAACACGCGGCCTTTGAGCGGCGCGGCCAGTGCCTGCACCAATGTGCGCGTATCCAGCACCTTTTCGGGCATGCTATAGACCGATCCTTTGAATTTCTTGCCCGGCGCCTTGAGCGCATCGGGGATTTCAGGCTGTTTGAGTTTGGTGGTTTGCGCATTCACCAGCTGCGCCGCGCCAAACACCGCAACATCCGACAGCAGCGATCCTGCGGGCCACATAATCTGGTTCTCGCTCAGGAATTTGACCGCGGTCAGGTCAATCTCGCCGTAACCGCCGAGGCAGGCTTCCCAGCGCTCCGGCATGCGCGCGATAGAGGAGGCATGCTGCGTCACCGCGCCTTCGAGCGTGTATTTCTGTCCGCCGTGGATCATCCCCTGCGAGGCCAGCGTCTGCATGCCGCCCAGCGTGTCTTTTTCAAACAGGATGACGTTATACCCCGCACGGCGCAGGGTATTGGCCAGCCACAGCCCCGCAATGCCGCCGCCGAAAATAATGGCGTCGTAAAACAGCACCGACGGCTCCGCCGTCTGCGGCGCGGCGGCGTGCGGCGTGAAATCAATGGGCGCGAATTTGCTGCCAGCGGGTTTGGGGGTGCTATCGGTCATCGGGTCTGGTCGTTTTGAATGCTTGTCGGTGTCAGGCAAAGGCCGGAGACAGGGCAGTCTACCCCACATTGCCCCCCGCGCAACACCCTGCCCGCCGCCAAGGCCGGAATCGGACCCTGATGCGCGGATTTGCTGGATTTTTTGCTGCGGACTATCGTTATCTTAACATCGTTTTTTATTATGTAAATATATATCTTCGCGGCCCGCCCAACACTCTGCAGATGGCAACCCCTTGTCCGGACTGGCGGTTTCATCTGCCGCCGCGCAGGGGTGCCAAGCGTATGAAAAATATATTTTTGCGCCATCCACACAAAAACCCGAAATCCATGTATAAAAGATGCGGCGCCCGACTATAGCGGCGACCTACCCACTTTTGCGCAGGAATCTTTATGGCGGTCTTGTCCCAACCGACTTCCCCCGAAAACCTGAAGCTGACCCCGCGCACCTTCGTCAAAGACGTCGTACTCGACCCCGGCATCGTATTCGGTGTGGCAGACGTTTTGATGTTCGCCAAAACAAACCCCGTAGGCTTCATCGCCTGCCTTGGCGCGACGGGCGTTTCCGTCGGGCTCAAGACGCTGCATCTGGCGCAGCCGAAATTCCTGAAAAATTACACACGCGTTGCCGATATCGCAGGTGACAGCCGCACCGCCTTGCGCGCAAGCGGGCTTGCGCTTCTGGTCGTCGCGGGCACGGCGGTGAGCGGCGGCACGGCGCTGCCGGCCACGGCCAGCTTCTTGCTCGCAGTCGGCAACTTCCGTCTGGCGCAAAGCCTGTCTGACGCGATGGAGGCCAACCGCATCGCCAAAGAAAAAGAAGCCGCGCGGCAAAAGCAGCTGGACAACGGCGGTATTGTTGTCGAATTTTCACCCGCCCCCGCGCCGGCAGCAAAACAGGGCTGGTTTGAAAAAACCAAGCAAATAGCGGTTTTATCGGTCAAACGCCCCGACCTTTATATCAACGCGGGTTTTGCCTGCGCGGGGCTGATGGCGGGCGGCGCATCGCTTTTCGTTTTGCCGATTGTGGCCATCGCCTTCACCGTCAGCATGAAGAACATCATTCAGAACAAAGCCGAACATCAAGGCCACCCGAAGCTGATGACCGCTGGCGCCGGATTTTCCTTCACCGGTATCGGCGTTGCGGAAGGGCACGGGCTGATTGCCGCGGCGCATGCCATCAACGCGACCATCATGGCCGATGCGGAGCGCCGCGTAACCCCCGGTGGCTGGCGCGCGATTGCCGAGAATATCCGCGGCGGCATTGCAAAAGCCCTGCGCCTTGACAAGCTGCAAAAGCCTGAACCGGTGGACCATCCCATTCCCGTACCGTTCGACGCGCATGACCTTGGCGAAGACACGCCGCATCCGCTGCCCGAAGCTGGCAAGTTGAAACAGCATTTCAACATTCCCGTGCCCGAACACAAGCCGGAGGCAAAACCCGCCGCTGCGCAAAACGACAACGCCGCCACGTTGCCCGTACCGGACAACGACAACGCCGCCCCCCGCGCGCAAACCCCGCCCAAGGCCGCGCCGCGCCGTTAAGCGCCCCATATCGCAGCGCACAAACCACGGCGTGTCCGGCAAAGGGCATGCAGGCCGCGTACAGCGTTAAGATATTCAGCTATGTAAACACCGCAGCGGATTGACACGCCGCACTGGCACGCCTATAGATTATGGCATTCCACTTTGATAATAGACGCGAATCATCCGGCGCAAGCGGATGGCGCTGGGCAGATGCACCGCCCGATTACTGTACGGAATTATTGAGATGAAAAATTATAAATTCACTTACGACGTCCAGCTGAAACCTGCGCCCGGCAGTTTTTGCACCGGCCCGATGGAAATCATGCGCCAGATGGACGATGCCCAGAAAAAAACGCTGTGCAGCCTGCGCGATTTTCTGAAAGCCGAAGGCCTTGAAAAAGACGTCGCCGCCATCACGCCCATGAACGGCGAGATTGGCATCGTCATCCGCTGCAGCGACGACGCCGCGCAGAAAATCGCCGCGCAAAGCTTCGCGCGCGATTTCGCACCCTATACCCCGCCGCCGCAACCGCAAAAGCCGCGCTTTCCCAAATTCAAGTTTTAAGGATACCCGCGATGAGCAACGACGCCCGCAAGGATTTTAACGACAAAGCGAAATGCTATTTGTATTCCGTCGGCCTGCGCGCCAAAGGTTCGCGCGCCAAGACGGACATTACCGAAGATGTAAAAACAATGATGCGCCGCATCCGCGAGATGGCCAAGAACGCCGGACTTGAAAATCAGGTACGCGTCAAAAACGACGATGGCACGCTGGGCAGCCGCGGCATTTTCTTTATGCACGCGCCCGCCAAATTCGCCGCGCAAATCCGCAAAATCGAGGGCGTTCATTACGTCGAGCGTCCGTCCGAACAGCGCCCTCTGGCCGCCAGCGCGCGCCGCACGCCGCCGAACAAAGCACCCAAGCGCGGCAACTAAAGCGCGAACGCCTAATATCCCCTTCACTGCGAAGCGCATAAGGCTGGACACCGGCCTGCGCCGGTG
>DQGU01000168.1:5377-6565 GCA_003524565.1 Rhodospirillaceae bacterium | reverse complement strand
ATTCGACGTTGATGGCGGGGTCGAACATATACCACCAGACGCGTTCGATGTCCTTGCGCGTGAATCTGTTGGCGTACATCGGCAAATGTTTGCCGTTCCGGTGCACCATGAAAATCGGCAGATGGAACATGCCGGCAATGTGATCGGCGTGTGGGTGGGTAAAGAAAACCGCATCGGGATTGGTGATGTTGTGGCGCGCGGCCTGTTCCTTGAAATCAGGGCCCATATCGACCAGCAGCTGCGTCGTGCCGTCTTCGATAAGAATAGACGGTGTGGTGCGGCGGTTTTTCGGATTTTTAGGGTCGCATTTGCCCCAGCCGCCGCCAGCATAAGGAACGCCATAGGCGGAGCCGCTGCCCAGTACAGTGATTTTCATGTCAGATTACCTTGCGTGTGAATATCTCAGCGGTTGAGGCCGAGGTTTCTTTTGACTTTCGCCACCAGACCTTCGCCGCCCGTGCTGTTGTTATTCGCCGCGCCGTTTTTGTCTGCGTTGCGGTTTTTGTTGAAACCGTTTTTCAGGCCGGACTTCGTCGCGCGGATTTCTTTTTCGAAATAGGCGATGGCATCCTTGTGGCGGTCATAACGCTCGGGGAAGGCTTGGCGGAAGACGGTGGCGGAATACTCCAGCGTATCCAGCAGTTTTTGCGAAGTCATCGGCTGGTGGAAAAGTTTTTCCAGCTTCGCCGCGGCCTTCACCATTTCCTTGTCGCCGTTTTCCTTGGCGAATTTCACGACTTCGTCGCCCAGATACACGGGGGAGTAGCCGGTCGATTTGTAGCCCGTCAGCAGCTGCATGAATTCGATAGCGGAGGTGACAACACCGTGGTTATCGACCACCGTGCGCGAAATCTGGCCGCGCTTGATATGCTTGTTGGTGACGTAGAGGTTGATGAGCATTTCCTGCATCAGCAGTTCCATGCGGTCCGCCTGCGTATCGCCGGAGGTATGGCGGTGGACGAAGTCCTTGGCCACCTGCGGCAGTTCGATGGATTTTTCGCCGTAGGTATCCGTCCATTTGTAATCGGGGTCGGAGGCGAACATGCGCGGTTTGATGGTGGTGGGTTTTGCGGGCGGAACGCCCTTCATGGCCATGTAGAGGTCGAATTGATAGGTCTTCTTGTCGTGGGCGTCGCTTTCGGCGATGAACATGAAACCGATGCCGCCGTAATTTTCGACCAGACGGTC
>DQGU01000168.1:0-5042 GCA_003524565.1 Rhodospirillaceae bacterium | reverse complement strand
GATTTTTTCGGGCTGGATAACAGCAAAAAGGTCGATGTCGGAGTGGGTGTCGGCGTGGCCGCGGCCAATGGAGCCCCTGAGATAGGCTTCTTCGAGCAGACCGCGCTGTTGGAGGAGGTCGAAACAACCTTGCAGGAGTTCAGCCTGCGGGAGCGAGGTCTGCTCCGTCTTTCGGAGATGTTCCCTCAACTCTACATCGGGCGCGCCGTCGCTTTTATCCGCTTTTGCCGCCGCAGTACCCCAGGCACATTTCAAACGCATCGCCACCCTCATCCGTTTGCAATTATGTGAATAACTCAGGTGGCTCTATTTTATATATTGGGGTACATAAACTGTCAACGATTCGACGTAATATGTTCAAAAATTTTACGGCAGCGCCGCATCGAATGTGATAAAATCCTTTCTGTCCAGTATTTTAACCGCAGGCCCCCTTGCCTGCACCGGAGTTCACCGTGACCATCGTCATTAAAGTCGGCACGCAGGCGATTCTGGCCGAAAACGGCGCGCCGATGGAGCAGACATTGCAAACCCTGACAGGGCAAATCGCCGGCCTGATGGCCGCGGGGCAGCAGGTTTTGCTGGTCAGTTCCGGCGCCGTCGGCTCCGGCCGCCATGCCGCGCGCCAATTGCTCGGCCGCGAATACGGCAAGACGACGGGGGAGAAGCAGCTGCTCGCCGCGCTCGGCCAGCATGAACTGATGCGCACCTACACGCGCCTTTTCGCGCCGCACGGCATTGCGGTTGCGCAGCTTTTGCTGACCAAGCAGGATTTCCACACGCGCCAGCATTACCTCAACATCGCCCGCCTTTTGCGCGAAGTCACATCGCAAAAAAACATCCTGCCCGTCATCAACGAAAACGACAGCGTATCGATTGAAGAGCTGATGTTCACCGACAACGACGAGCTTTCGGGGCTTATCGCCGCGCAAACGAATGCGGATAAACTGATTATCCTGACCAGTGTCGATGGCGTTTACGACGGCCATCCGGACGAACCCGCGTCGAAAAAAATCGACGTCATCGACCCGCGCAAGGACGTCTGGCCCGAAGCCAAGGCGGGAAAAACCGCGCAGGGCCGCGGCGGCATGGCGACCAAGCTGGGCACCGCGCGCCGCATGTCGGATATCGGCATCACCACACATATCGCGAGCCTCAAAACCGAAAACGTGCTGACGCGCATTGTGGCGGGCGAAGCGCTCGGCACCACCATTTTGCCGCACACACGCCAATCGAACCTGAAAAAATGGATGTCTTTCAGCGCGGGTGCGAAGGGCGGAAATATCACAGTAAATGCTAAGCTGGATACACTACTCCGCACCGGCGGCCGCGCCATGAGCCTGCTGCCCGTCGGCATTGAATCCGTCGGCGGCGATTTCAAAAAAGGCGACCTTATCGATATCCTTTCCCCTGCCGGTGATAAAATCGGCATCGGCATCGCGCGTTACGGTTCTGACCGCCTGCGCGAATATGTCGGGCAAAAAGACAAACCCGAAATCGTGCATTACGACCACCTTCACATCCGCGCGGGAGCGTAAATGATGCAAGACGTATTAAACGCCCTAAAAAAAACCCGCATGGCCAGCCGCGCGCTTGCTGCACTGACGCCGGATAAGACAGCCGCCGTGCTGCAATCTCTCGCGGATAACATCGAGGCGGCAAGCGCGCAGATTATCGCCGCGAATAGCGAAGACCTTGCCGCCATGCCCAAGGACGACCCGCGTTATGACCGCCTGCTGCTGGACGCCCCGCGCATCAAGGCGATTGCCGATGACGTGCGCAAAGTCGCCGCCCTGCCCGCCCCCGTGGGCGCGGTGCTGGAACAAAAAACGCTGCCAAACGGCCTGCACCTTGAAAAACGCAGCGTGCCGCTGGGCGTTGTCGGCGTGATTTATGAATCGCGCCCGAACGTGACGGTGGATGTTTTTGCCCTGTGTTTTCGCGCCGGAAACGCCGCCGCACTGAAAGGCGGCAAAGAAGCCGACCACAGCAACCGCGCCTTCATCGATGTTATTCACCAAACACTGGATGCCGCAGGATTGCCGCGCGATATCGCCTATCTGCTGCCGCCGCTGCGCGAAGCGACAACGGCGCTTTTGAATGCGGTGGGGCTGGTCGATATCTGCATCCCGCGCGGCAGTCAGGCGCTGATTGACCATGTGCGCACCCATGCGCGCATCCCCGTCATCGAGACTGGCGCGGGGATTGTGCATACATACGTCCATGCAACCGCCGATACCGCCAAAGCTGCAAAAATCATCCACAACGCCAAAACCCGCCGCGTCAGTGTGTGCAACGCGCTGGATACGCTGGTGATTGACCGCGCAAGGCTTTCCGATTTGCCCGCGCTCTGCGCCCCCCTCGCCGCGCATGATGTTGAAATTTTCGCGGATGCCGCCGCGCTGGCTGCCCTTTCCGGTCATTACCCCGCGCCGCTGCTCAAACCTGCAACGCCGGAAGATTTCGGGCGGGAATTTCTGTCTTACAAAATGTCCGTCAAAACCGTGGGCGGCATAGACGATGCCCTTGCCCATATCGCCGCGCATTCATCACGCCACAGCGAAGCGATAGTTGCGGAAGACGCCGCGGCCATCGATATATTTTTGAACACCATCGATGCGGCGGCGGTTTATGCCAATGCCTCCACTGCCTTTACAGACGGCGGGCAATTCGGCATGGGCGCGGAAATCGGCATCAGCACGCAAAAACTGCACGCGCGCGGCCCCATGGGGCTTGCGGCGCTCACCAGTTATAAATGGGTGGTGCGCGGTGACGGCCAAACCCGCACCTGACGCCCGTCATACATAATCCGGCAGGCGCAGGCGCTTATGTAATGGCGAAAGAGCCTGCGCGCACTTGATTCAAAACTATTTTGCGCGCCGCCGCAAATTTCCTCTGGCGAAAAAAATCAAAACCCACATAATCCGCTTACCTTACTTCCTGATCCTTACCGATTCTGGAGCCCCCTGAAATGTGCGGTGTCATCGGCGTTATCGATCCTCAGTCCAGCGAGACTCGAGGAGCGGCTGCCGCTGCGGCTTTTGATACGTTCCGCGGCTTGCTCGCCCTGCAACACCGCGGGCAGGACGCGGCGGGCATTCTCAGCTATGACACGCAGACGCGCATGTTTATGTGTGAAAAAGACCTTGGCCTTGTGACCAACGTTTTCGACCAGCAGAAAATCGAAAAGCTTACGGGCAGCATGGCCATCGGCCATACGCGCTATGCCACCATGGGCGGCGATGGCCGTCGCGACATCCAGCCGATGGTGACGGGCGTGCCCTTCGGCCTTGGCATGGCGCATAACGGCAATATCCTCAATTACCCAGAATTGGCCGACGCGCTTTCAACCGAATACAACCGCCAGCTGCTGACCGCGAATGACCTTGAGGTCATGATTAACTATTTCGCGGATTTCCTGATGAACGGCAAAACCGTTGCAGATACTGAGACGTTTTCATTCGGCAATATCAAATCCGCTACCGAAAAAATGTTCGGCGTGCTAACGGGCGGCTATGCCGTGGTCGCCCTGCTGGCGGGGCAAGGCATGGTTGCGTTTCGCGACCCCAAGGGCATCCGCCCGCTGGTGCTGGGCATGCGCGAAACCGATGACGGGCGCAAGGCATGGTGCATCGCATCCGAAAGCATCGCCGTCAATTACCTCGGCTATGCCTATCAGCGCGACATCGCGGCGGGTGAAGTCGTTTTTATCGACATGGACGGCAACCTGCAAAGCGCCATGGCCACAAAGGAAAAACAAAAAGCCCCCTGCATGTTCGAATGGGTTTATTTTTCGGGTGCCGAAAGCACCATCGACCATCAGCCCGTTTACGGGGCGCGCCTGCGTCTGGGCGAACGTCTGGCCGCACGCACCCGCGCCGCTATCGAGGCGCAGGAAATATCGCCCGATGTGGTCATGCCCGTACCCGATACCAGCCGCCCCGCCGCCATCGCCGCGGCCGAGGCCTTGAACCTGCCCTACCGCGAAGGACTTATCAAAAACCGCTACGTTGCGCGCAGTTTTATTTTAAGCGGGCAGGACAAGCGCGAATGGGCGGTCGAGCTGAAACTCAGCCCCGTCCCCGGCGAGATTGAAGGCAAGAATATCCTGCTTATCGACGACAGCATCGTGCGCGGCACGACGTCAAAACGCATCATCAGCCTTCTGCGTAAATACGGCGCCAAGGAAATCACGCTGGCCATCACCTGCCCGCCGCACCGCCATGCCTGTTTCTATGGCATCGATTTCCCCGACCCCGCCGACCTTGTCGCGCACGGCAAAACGGTGGAGCAAATCGCCGAAACACTGGGCGTGAACAAAGTCATTTATCTGGACGAACAGGATTTGCGCGAAGCGATTGGCCTCACGCAGCTGTGCATGGCCTGCATCAACGGAAAATACCCCACAGCCACCAAAGATGCCGAAGAATTCTCGCAGGCGCGAAAACGGCTGCGGGCGGCGGGATAGTCACATCATACAAACGAGGAGAATATCATGAAAATTCTGGTTGTTTTTGGCAGCACGTCCGACGCGAATATCTCCTCCCCCCTTGCAGAACGTCTTTCGGCACATGCGGATGTTGAAAACATCGTGCTGTCCGCCCACCGCGACCTTGAAGCGCTGCGCCGTAAAATCCTCACATGGCAGGGCGATATGATTGTCGCGGGAGCCGGCCTTGCCGCCGCGCTGCCGGGCGTTGTCGCCGCCATGACCACGCTGCCGGTTGTGGGCATGCCGGTTGGTTCGCAATTCGGCGGGATTGATTCATTCGCCTCCGTCGCGCAAATGCCGCCGGGCGTGCCCGTACTCACCGCAGGCCCCGACAACATCGATGCCATCGTCGCTTTCGCCGCCGCCATGAAAAACCCCATCCCCGCGCAAATGCACATCGTCGCGCCGAGCGAGGCCGTGCTAAACAGCCCCGAGCTTGCCGCCGAAATCGCAAAAGTTAAAGATACCGGCATCACGGCAGGTCTTGCGCCCGATGCCGCGCGGTTTAACATTTTCCTCGCCGCCAGCATGGACGATGTAATGCCGGAAGCTT
>DQGU01000184.1:15409-18241 GCA_003524565.1 Rhodospirillaceae bacterium | reverse complement strand
AGCGCCGCTGAATGATTGAAAAGGATCTTCTTCCGTTTGCTTTTTGAATATCTTCTTCGTGTGATGCGCAATAATGATACCGGCATTCGGATTGATTTTCTGCCGCAAAGCCTCGACACGACGCGCCAGAAAAAACATCATGGCGTCATTATCGTTTTCCCCACCAAGCCCACCGCCATCAAAGACGTTTCGAAGTGGATCAATGACAATAATGTCAGGCAATGTGCTGCCGAAGCGTTCTTTCACCGATTGTGCGACACATTCCACGCCATTGTCGTCCAATGTCACGCTGATCTGCGGTGTTATTACGAAGTTATTGTGAAGTTTCGAAGCATATTCGCGGACAATGTGTATATTGTTCACGCGCTCTCGCAGATAATCGTACTGAATTTCCGCCTGAAGATAGAAAATTTTCAGGGGACATTTGGGCGACATTCCAAGAAACGTCACGCCAGCGGCCATATGCGTCAGCAAAGAAATAAGGAAATCGCTTTTACCAACCTTGGGCGCACCACCGAAGACCAGCGTACCGCCAGGTGTGAGCACACGCGGCGCAATCAGATCATCCGGTATCGGGCTTTTATCAGCCTGCAGCTCTGTAATACTGTACATGGGAATGGATGTGCGTTTGGCAGGTGGCTCTTTAACCGCCACCCGTTCCCAGCGCCGCAGTATGTCCTCAATATCCAGCCCTTCCGCCGCCGCATCTGCCGCATCCCATTTGGGCGGTTTTTCAGGCGGGATTTTCAGGATTTCAACCTGCACCGCACCAGCGCGGGCGGCGGCACTGGCGGCGCGGCGGGCATAGTCTAACCCTGGCTCATCATGATCCGGCCAGATGATGACGTGTTTTCCCTGAAGCGGAGACCAATCTGTTTTACCCACCGGCGCTTTTGCACCATTCATGGCCGTGGTTGCGCAGATACCTTTAGCGATTAAAGCCTGTGCGCATTTCTCACCCTCGGTCAGAACGACCAGTGCTGCTTCTTTTAATCCTACCTGATTGTAAAGAGGGCGGACGTCCGGCGCACGCATGACCCCGCGCACGGCATCCCACGGCCTGAATTCCTTGCGACCATCGGAATCATATCGATACACACTAGCGATGATATTGCCGTGCGCATCGGTATAATCCCATTTGCCAGTCGGTTTTCCGAGCTTTCTACTTTGTCCCTGTGGCTCAGATGATGGCGGCATATAAGGCCGCGTATCAATTCCAGCGCCAAGGTGGGTTTGAATATCTTGCAGCAACGCAGGAAATTGCGTCTGGCAGTCAAACCCTTTGACGACCGCCCACAGGTCAATAATATCGCCCCCAGCGCCCGTGGCAAAATCATGCCATAGGCCAGCCTTTGCGCCGTTCATCTCGACCACAAGACTGTCGCCTTTATCACCCTGGGCATTTCCGACCATGAATTTCCCACCGCGCAGAAGACCGGCAGGCAACAGGTAATGCAAAATGGATGGCAATGCGCCGAGCATGCGTGAGCGTAATTCCGAAGCCGTTGGCGGCTTCAGAGGCACGACTTTTGACGGTGTGGCGTTATCCTGCGTCATAGGCCTTATGCCTTGTCGCGTTCTATCGCCTTGAGCTTTATAATCCCTTCAACCCAGTGCAAAGCGCGGCCAACTTCCCGCACTTCCTTAATAAGGGTTTCCCTGACTTCCTGCAGGCGCTCATCCGTGAGAGCTTTAAGCTGCCCGACAGGGGTGTGCTGCACCCATTTGAACATTGCCGTATCGTTTTTCTGTGCCTGATCCATACTAGTTCCTTTCATGTGTGATGTGGTCACACAGCACTGGTTTGCCGTTGGATCGAAAAACGACGATGGATTTTCAAATTTTTTTACGTCATTTTGTCTTCAATGTATTTCTTAAGCTTTTTCAATCGGCTAGACATGGTTGTACGGGGAATGCCCAAAAGCTCTGCCGCCTCGCTGACGTTATATTCTGTCAATAAGCTGTAGGTTTGTCTTAAGTCGTCTGGCATTTCGCTTAGGATTTTCTCGATATCCATGTTCTGCTCAGCCACAATCTGACTCTGAGAAAAAAAGACATCACCCCAGATACTGCTTTCTCCCGTGATCGTATCCGCCAGTGTGTTGCCATCATCCTCATCACCGATCTGGAATGACAAAGAGAAATTCTGTGCACCAGTCCAGCGCTTTTCCCTTTCGGCGTCACGCACGAGCATCAACGCCTTTCGATTAACAACCGTTTTAATGAAGCTGCGCTTGTCACCTTTTTGCGGATCAAAATCTGGCATTGAGAGCAAATAATAAAGCAGCATATCCTGCTCTAAATCCTCCTGATCATCCCGTGAAAACATAGGCATGCGGATTAAGGTTCTTGCTTTATAGGCAATAAAAAAAGCGGCGTAGGAATCCACGCCGCCGTAGCGATTATTTGACATTTTTCTACTCCTGGTTGGTGGTCAGGAGTAGAAGATGCAAATGATGCAACTATTTGAAGAAGCTATATTAAATCAATTATTTGTATGACGAAGGTATTCGGTGAAAGTTATTATTTTCTCTGGATTTAACTGTGCGCAGCTATTTGGTGATACCTACTGCTGTATGACCAACATGCATGTATTTGTATGCAGCCATTTAATGATTGCTATTCGTGAATCCGAATTGCTTTTCTTGCTCAGACCAGATCGGAGAAAATGGTTTATCAATATCGGTGAGTGCAAACCCCTCAGGCTGCCGACCGTTGAGCACAGCATCAACGATACGCGGAGAAAGAAGCATCACTCGCATGACACGTAACAGATAGGATTTATTGATATTTTCTGCTTCCGCCAACTCGGATACCGACTGATATTTTCCT
>DQGU01000184.1:11924-15128 GCA_003524565.1 Rhodospirillaceae bacterium | reverse complement strand
TCTAAATCAAGGTTTCTTAAATCTTGACCTTGCGGCCCAACCAAGACTTTCTTCCCGCCCCAGCGCCGCAGGTTGATTGGAATGCGCACAATGATTTTTTGATCTTCTGCGTGGTATTGCGGCTTCATGCTTCAACTCCATTTTTGACTTTCTGTTCTATTTCCTGCTGCAATTGAGAGAGAATGTCTTCGATGCCATTGGCGCGATATTCTATATCGATGCAATTACCATGCACCGCGACACGGTCGATCAATAAGTGTGTGATGCGCTTCTGCTCGGCTGGCACAAGCAGGCTCCACAAAGACCCCATACGCTGCATCGTGCTGTGCAATTCGTTTTCTGTGTAATTTGGGATATCAGCTTTTACGTTTTTCCAGACATCGACAATCACTTGCGGCTTAACAAAAATGCTTTGAATCTGGCCTTTGACGACTTCTTCAATTTCACCAGCAGGGATGCGATTAGCAGGACAAAGCTCGCAAGATTGTCTGCGATATGAATTCGCCGAATAATAATGGTAATTCTTCTTGCCCTTTTTTGTATGAGTAGGGGACATTGCGCCACCACAACCACCGCAAACCAAAATGCCTTTTAGCAAGGCTTTTGATTTGGCTTGAAAAGTCCTCTTACGTTTGCCTTTGCTGTTTTCGGCAAAGATTGCTTGAACTGCATCAAACTGCGCCTGCGTGATAATCGGCTGATGCTGACCTGGATAGTATTTGCCTTTATGATGGACTTCACCGAGGAAGAGGCGGTTTTGCAAAAATGTGCGCAGTGGGTTTTCAGTGAAGAGTTTGCCGCCCACTGGCTTCCCTGTGCGGCTGATATAATGCTTGGTGCGATGACCTGCTTTATTCAATTCCTGCGCTAATAAGGCGATAGACCCCAGCGCAGCAAAGCGATCAAATATAATATTGACCAACTCGACTTCCTTCGGATTGGTAACGAGTTTGCGATCTACGACATCATACCCCAGCGGTGGCGGGCCGCCCATCCACATGCCCTTCATTTTGGAGGAGGCGAATTTGTCGCGGATGCGCTCACCTGTGACCTCGCGCTCAAACTGTGCAAAACTGAGCAAAATATTGAGTGTCAGCCTACCCATCGAATCCTTAGTATTAAAATGCTGGGTTACGGACACAAAACACACGCCGTGTTTGTCCAGAATTTCCACCAGCTTGGCAAAATCCATCAAAGAGCGTGAGAGACGGTCGACTTTATAAACAACCACAATATCAATGCGGCCAGCCTTGATATCCTCAATCAAACGCTTGAGCGCGGGGCGCTCCATGTTCCCACCCGAAAACCCGCCATCATCATATAGATCTGGTATCACCCGCCAGCCTTCACCGCGCATGGCTTCAACATATTTTTCACCGGCCTCACGCTGGGCATCCAGCGTGTTGTAATCCATGTCGAGGCCTTCCTCGGTGGATTTGCGGGTGTAAATCGCGCAGCGCAGGATTTTCTTTTCCTCCATCATGCCCGTGCCTTTCTGGCGCGATGATAGGGTCGCTTTTCCTTATCCTCTTTATTGCCCAGGCCAAAGAATGCATTGCCGTTCCAGCGCGTACCGGTAATCGCAAATGCAACACCAGAAAGGCTTTTATATTTCAGCCCTTGATATTCATAACCATCGGCCAGCACATACACATGATGCTCAACGCCTTTGACCTCTCGCACCAATCGTGTTCCCACCGCGAGGCGACCAACATCACTACGGCGTTGCTGGGCAGTTTTACCTTTTGCCAGCACTTCCAGGCGATCAATCGTTGATTTGGTTAATCCACCGTAAGTCAGCTCCTGCATCCGATAAGTGATCTGATTGATCAGGTAGGTGCGATTATTGCGCGACTGGGGAGGTACATCAAAATGCTTGTTCCATACCTGGAGCAGCGCCTTGGTCTCCATCGCTTCCAGCGCGGCATACTCTTTTAATATGTCTATTTTCATTGTTTTGCCCCTTTCTCCGCTCTCACTTGCGTGGGTTTGCGGCTGGGACATGAATGCTTCGAAGCGGAGGGAAGTCCAGTCAAACTTCTCTCATTTTCCGAGCTATTTAATTGATTATGCTGGTAAATCTGGTGGCGGACAATTGCGCCTGCCAGGATCGTGATGATCTCGGCATAACGCTCTGAACCCGTCATGTCATCTGGATTGCGTACCGTGTAATCCATAGAGAAGAACCTCCTTCAAATTTGTTCTTCTCCTCTGGTTTGCCGTCGCCCTTCAAAACGACGACGACGAAATAAAAAAAGTTCGAAACATTGTTCGAGTGCATCATTTGAAACTTGCAAACCGTGTTTTTAGGAAGCCCTGCTAAATCAATGGTTTGCCATGACCACTAAATACGCAGTTAGTGGCCAGAGGCCGTGAGAGAATGTGAGATTTGAGAGAGAATTTCGGCTGAATTTGCGCTCTAAAGGTATACGAGGCTTTTGCAAAACAGCGCGAACATTGGGCTTTTGCGCAAAGAAAAACCCGCCAAGCGGGGCGGGTTATAAAATAAATGGTGGTGGAGGTAGGATTTGAACCTACGAACTCATAAGAGGGCAGATTTACAGTCTGCTGCCATTGACCGCTCGGCCACTCCACCACATGGGGACAGCTATTATCATGAAAACACAATAAATTGCTGTTTTTATTAAATTTCGCGTTGACAGTTACGGGAATTAAGGTAAATTGCGCGAAACGTCTAACGAAAGATTGAAGCTTTATGTCACAAAAAGAAAAGAAATTCCAGCCCAAATCTAAAAATTTTGCAGGTCGCAGCGGCGGCGGCAAATTTGGCTCCCGCGATGGCGGGAAGGCTGGGGGCAAGAGCTTTGGCAAACCGGGCCGCAGCTTTGGCGGCAAAGACAAAAAATTTGAAGGGAATAGAGACGAGCGTCGTCCCCGCCGCGAAGGCAGCGATTTCAAACCGCGTCGTCCGCGCGAAGACGGTGAATTCCGCCCGCGTCGCCCGCGTGAGGATGGCGAGTTCCGCCCCAAGCGTGATTTCGGTGACCGCAAGCCGCGCCGTGACGATGGTGACTTCAAACCGCGCCGTCCGCGCGAAGATGGTGAATTCCGTCCGCGCCGCCCGCGTGAAGATGGCGAGTTCCGCCCCAAGCGTGACTTCGGTGACCGCAAGCCGCGCCGTGACGATGGTGACTTTAAACCGCGCCGCCCGCGTGAGGATGGCGAGTTCCGCCCCAAGCGCGA
>DQGU01000184.1:0-11595 GCA_003524565.1 Rhodospirillaceae bacterium | reverse complement strand
CCCAAGCGTGATTTCGGCGACCGCAAACCGCGCCGCAGCTTTGACGACCGCGGCCCCAGCGCCAAACGCTACGGCGACAAGCCGGGCCCGCGCAAATCTGCCCCGCGCACGCGCGACAGCTATGAACAGCGCGCGCCTATCGAGGCTTCGGATGATACGCGCCGCAAGTTGAAATCGGAGCGTGCGTCCTATGGCGCGCCCTCGCCCGCCTATTTCTATGGCCACCACGCCGTGCGCGCGGCGCTGCAAAACCCGCAGCGTCATATCCAGCGTCTGCTGGTAACGGAAAACGGGATGGAGCAGATTCAGGAAGCTTACGACGCTGCCCTCGCCGCCGGTATCCGCCGTCCGGAGCCGACGTTTGTTGAAAAAGAAGACATCGACCGCCTGCTGCCGCGCGACGCCGTGCATCAGGACGTGATGGCCGACGTGAAGCCGCTGGAAGATGTTTTCCTGCTAGACATCCTGAACGGCCTTGCCGAAGACAGCACCGTTATCGTGCTCGACCAGGTGACCGACCCGCATAACGTGGGCGCTATCCTGCGCACCGCCGCCGCCTTTGGCGCGGCTGCCGTCGTTGTGCAAAAGCTGCATGCCCCCGACATCACGGGCACGCTGGCCAAAACGGCCTCCGGCGCGGTTGAACATGTGCCGATGGTGCGCGAAGTCAACCTGAGCCGTGCGCTTGAACAGCTGCGCGAAGCAGGCTTCACCTGCATCGGTCTTGATGAACGCGGCAAGCTGACCATGGCTGAAGCCACACCGGCCACCGGCCGCGTTGCGCTTGTGATGGGCGCCGAAGGTGATGGCCTGCGCCGCCTTGTTGCTGAAAACTGCGACACGCTGGCCAAACTGCCGACCAGCGGGCCGATTGCCAGCCTCAACGTATCCAACGCCGCCGCTGTCGCGCTTTATGAAGTCATCCGCGCACGGAAGTGACGCCGCCCATGACATCATCTGACGCGCCCGATACTGCGCTGCCCAATACGTTTATTTACCTGCTCGGCCTGCCGGGCACGGGCAAATATACGGTGGCGCAGGAAATCGCGGCGCGCGCAGGCTTTCGGATTGTCGATAACCACCTGATTAACAACCCCGTCTTCACCGTGGTGCGCGTGGACGGCAAAACCGCCCTGCCGCGCGAAATCTGGAAGCATGCGGGCGATATCGGGCGGGTGGTGTTTGAATGTATCCGCACCCTCTCCCCGCCGGATTTCAGTTTTGTGCTGACCAACGCGCTTTACCACGACCAAAGCGAAGACCATGAATGGTTCGCGGAAATCGCCGCGCTGGCCGCCGCGCGCGGGGCGCTTTTTGTGCCGGTGCGCATGACGCTTTCCGACAGCGACGAATACCGCCGCCGCGTGACCGACCCGCGGCGCGAAAACCGCATGAAGGAAACCGACCCCGCCGCGCCCGAAAAATATAGCGGGCGCGAAGTCCTCATGCCGAATCATCCGCATCTTTTGTCGCTGGATGTCACAAAACTGAGCCCCGCGGAAACCGCAGAAAAAATTTTATCACACGCCCGCGCCCTGCGTGCGCAAAGCGCATAAACGGCGGTACAAAAGCACCCCGCCACAGACCGCGAAAATAGCCGCTCAATATCAGCAAATTTCCGGACGTACCCGCGCGTACAAAGACGTACAGCGCGCGCGTACACGGTATAGATAAAATTTTACGCATCCGGTTTTGACGCGAATATATTTGAAATTGTTTATTTAATTAAAAAAATCTTCAACACCGTTTGATAGCATTTAGATGTAGCCGATTTTTTTTTGGATGAAATCTTTTCGGGTTGTTTTTCATGCACCAAAACATAACGCCGCATCACACGCACCCGAAAGACCCGCTGCTGCGCTCCCTCGTCGGCAGCGTTGCTGTCGGCATGCCCAGTCTGTTCATGGTCGTCTGGCTTATCAGGAATTCCCCCATTCTTGAGCAGCCCTCCTTGATTGCCATGGTCATTCTGGGCATGGCCGCAGCGAATTTTATGGCCCTTGTCCAACTGGAACGCCGGCGCGAAGATTTGGGGCGCCTGACCCTGCACGCCATGGTGCTGACCGTGGGCATGGTGCTGCTTTACGTTTTTGCCGATGCGTTCAACCGTTTCGTTGTCGATGTCGGCTATCGCTGGCTTTATCCGCCGGTGCTGGCGACCCTCGCGGTCGTTTACCTTGCGCTGTTCCGTGAACGCCATTTCTGGATAAAAACGCTGCTCGCCGTCAACGGCATCACGCTGGCGTCGCTGTGGTGTCTGGGGGTTGCGGAAAAACTGGCTTTGCCGTTCTAGGCTGCCCCGCTTAAATACCCGGGTTGAACGATGCCATGCGCGCGCGGTCGGACTGCGCGGCGCGCTCTTCCCTGTCAATCTTCATCATTTCGGCCAGCGGCACCTCCACGGCATCGGGCGGGGTGAAGCGGGGTTTCCCCGCCGCATCGTTGGGCACGCGGATATACCATGCCTCCATCATCAGCACGACATCAATCGGGTCGCTGGCGCGGCAGGCGCTGTTGGAGCCGAAACAGAACGTCACGTTATCGCGGATTTGACCGACCATGCGCTCGCCGGCCGCGCCCGGCGTCTCCACATTGCGGTCACGCACGAAAGCGCCGCTATAGGTCCCTGCAGACATTTCCTTCATCGGCATTTCATCGCAGCCGAAAAGATTTTCGATTTTCATGCGGCGCAGCGCGCGCGTCATCAGCCCTGCGTAATCGGCCAGAAAAAAAGCATCGGGGGAGCCTGCGGGCGGCTGCGCGAAAATAGCCTGTAGCTCGCCATTGCTGCCGGTCTGGCGTTTGCTTTCCCAATGCGCGGGCACGTTTTTCTCCTGCGCCGGCGCGAAATAAAAACTGCGCACCGTCGCATGGCGCGCCCCTTCGGACATGCTGTACATCACTTCGCCCGCGCCGAAGCGCTTGCACAGCTCTTTTTTCATTTTTTCAAATTCGCGTTTGGCAGCCGCCGCGCTTTCCACACGGTCGAGCGACAGGCCATCGGCGCGGAAATAGGTATAGGGCAGCGGCTTGGCTGCGCTTTCCGGCGGCTGCGGTTGGGGCGTATCGGACACGGCGGGCGAATCTCCGGCATAAATATCTGGATTTGCGTGACATAATACCCGCCGGGCGCGGTTTGTCAATTTCGCGCCCAAATGCCCTAAATCGCTGGACATCCGCGCTCCGCGCGGGCATTTTTAAAGCCATGATAAGCACATACGCCCTGACAAAACCGGTGTCCAGCATGACCGCCGAAGACCGCAAGAACGAGCTTTTCCTCATCGATGGCTCGGGCTTCATCTTCCGCGCCTATCACGCCTTGCCGCCGCTGAACAGACCGGACGGCACGCCGGTCAATGCCGTGCTTGGCTTCACCAATATGCTGGTAAAGCTTATCAGCGAAATGCATGTGCCGAATATCGCCGTTGTATTCGACGCCAAGCGCAAAAATTTCCGCAACGACATTTATGCGGAATACAAAGCCAACCGCAGCGAAACACCGGAAGACCTCATCCCGCAATTCCCCCTCATCCGCGAAGCGACGGAGGCTTTCTCCATCCCCCGTATCGAGATGGAAGGATTTGAAGCCGATGACCTGATTGCCACCTACGCCCACCTTGCGCGTGAAAAGGGCTGGCCGGTCACGATTGTATCCTCCGACAAAGACCTGATGCAGCTGGTGCGCGAAGGCGTGCGCATGATGGACCCCATGAAAAACAAATTCATGGGCGAAGCCGACGTCGTGGAAAAATTCGGCGTCACGCCCGACAAAGTCGTGGATGTGCAGGCGCTGGCCGGTGACAGCGTGGATAACGTGCCGGGCGTGCCGGGCATTGGCATTAAAACCGCCGCGCAGCTGATTACCGAATACGGCGACCTTGAAACGCTTCTGTCGCGCGCGCATGAAATCAAACAGCCCAAGCGCCGCGAAGCGCTGGTTGAAAACGCCGACAAGGCGCGCATTTCGCGCCAGCTGGTCGCGCTTGATGCGCATGTGGCGCCGCCTATTCCGGTCGAAGACCTCAGAATCACCCATCCGGACCGTGAAAAGCTTTTCAGCTTCCTGCGCGAACAAGGATTCCGCAGCACGCTGAGCCGCATGGAAAAACAATTCGGCACCGGCGATACGCCCGCAGATGCCGAAGCGCCCGCACAAAAAGACGCCGATACATCCGCCCCCGTGGCCAGAGCCGCCGCGCCCGCCTCTTACGAGCTGGTGCAGGACGAAGCCGCGCTGCAACGCTGGATTGACCGCGCTATCGAGGCGGGGATTATCGCGGTTGATACCGAAACCACCAGCCTGACGCCCGCGATGGCGGATTTGGTCGGCATTTCGATGTCCACAGCGGAGGGCAACGGCTGCTATATCCCCCTCGGCCACCGCGAAGCGGCAGGATATTCCGAAAGTTTCGATTTCACGATGGCGGAGAAAAAAACCGAAACCCCGCCCCTTGTGCAAATTCCGATGAAACGCGCGATGGAAATGCTGAAACCGATGCTGGAGGATGCAAGCGTTCTCAAGGTCGGGCATAACATCAAATACGACCTTCAAATGTTTCTGACGCACGGCGTGCGCGTCGCGCCCGTGGATGACACGATGCTGATGTCCTATATCCTCGACGGTTCCCGCCACGGGCACGGCATGGATGAACTGGCCAAGACGTTTTTGAACCACGATACCATTGCGTATAAAGACGTGACGGGCAGCGGTAAAAATCAGGTCACGTTCGACCTCGTCCCCCTCGACAAAGCCTGCGATTACGCGGCGGAGGATGCCGACATCACCCTGCGCCTTTATAATATTTTCAAGCCGCGCATTGTGCCCGAACACATGGCAACGGTTTATGAAACGCTGGAGCGTGCGCTCGCCCCCGTCATCGCCGACATGGAATTTGCGGGCATCCGCGTTGACCCCGCCTTCCTCCGCCGCATGTCGAATGACTTTGCCAAGAAAATCGACACGCTGGAGCGCACCATTCACGAACAGGCAGGGCAGGCTTTCAACATCGCCTCCCCCAAACAGCTCGGCGATGTTTTGTTCGGCGCCATGGGGCTGCAGGGCGGGCGCAAGACCAAAACCGGCGGCTATTCCACCGGCGCGGACGTGCTGGAGGAGCTTTCGGGGCAGCACCCGATTATCGATTCCATTCTGGAGTGGCGCGGGCTTTCGAAACTGAAATCCACCTACGCCGATGCCCTGCCCGAAGCCATCAACCCCAAAACCGGTCGCGTGCATACGTCTTTCTCGCTTGCCGGCACCAATACGGGGCGTTTGTCGTCGTCCGACCCGAACCTGCAAAACATTCCCATCCGCACCGAAGACGGCCGCAAAATCCGCGAAGCCTTTATTCCTGCCGACGGGCATTTGCTTTTGTCCGTGGACTATTCGCAGATTGAACTGCGCCTTGCCGCCGAAATGGCGGACATCAAGGCGCTCAAACAGGCTTTCCACGACGGCATCGACGTGCATGCCGCGACGGCCAGTCAGGTTTTCGGCGTACCCTTGGCCGAGATGACGCCGGACATCCGCCGCAATGCCAAGGCCATCAACTTCGGCATTATCTACGGCATCAGCGGCTTCGGCCTTGCCAAGCAGCTGGGCATCGGCAATGCGGAGGCGGCGGATTACATCAAAAAATACCTCGCCCGCTTCCCCGAGCTAAAATCGTTCATGGACGGCGCCAAGGAATTCGCACGCCAGCACGGCTATGTCGAAACGCTCTATGGCCGCAAATGTTTCGTGCGCGGCATCAACGACAAAAACCCCGCGATGCGCAGCTTTGCAGAGCGTCAAGCCATCAACGCCCCGCTGCAGGGCACGGCGGCCGACATCATGAAACGCGCGATGATTGCGCTCGTCCCCGCGCTTGACGCGGCAAACCTTGGCGCAAAAATGCTGTTGCAGGTGCATGACGAACTTTTGTTCGAAGTACCCGCAGCTGAAAAAGACGCGACCGAAAAACTGGTCAAACAAGTCATGGAATCCGCCGGCCCCGGCATCAGCCTGCCGCTGGTCGTCGAAGCCGGCTGGGGCCAAAACTGGGCGGAGGCGCATTAACATGATTGGCGTATTCGATAGCGGGTTTGGCGGGCTGACTATTCATCGGGCGTTGATTGACGCGCTGCCAGAACATGACTTCGTTTATTTCGGCGACAATATCAACAGCCCCTACGGCACGCGCGAGCCGTTGGACGTGCTGAACCTGACCTGCAACGGCATGCAGCGTTTGATTGACGAGGGCTGCACCGTCATGATTGCCGCCTGCAATACCGCCGCCGCCGTATCGATGCGGTGGATACAGCAGCAATGGCTGCCCGCGCTTTACCTCAAGGACAGCGTGAAGCGCAATGCGCTCAGCATCGTCGTGCCGACCATCGAGGCCGCGACCGGCCTTGACTGGTACGAAGAAAAACGCCTGCACGACGGCATGCCGCAGGGCGCCGTCATCGCCGTGTTCGCCACCGCCCGCACCGTGGCGACCAAAACATATCCGTTTGAAATCCGCAAACGCCGCCCTGACATCAACGTGGTGCAGCAAGCCTGCCCCGCGCTGGCCGGCGCCATCGAGGCGGGCGCGCCGCGCGAAAAACTGCATGCGCTGGTTGCCGAATATACAAACACGCTGATGGCGCAGCTGGGCGGCCGCGCGCCGGAAAGTGTTATTCTGGGCTGCACGCATTACCCGCTGGTTGCCGATATTTTCGCCGAATGTCTGCCCGCGGGCATGCCGATTATCCACCAGCCGGAAACCACCGCCGCTGCCCTGGTGACGTACCTGCAGCGCCATCCGGAATACAAAGTCGGCATGAACGGTAAACGCAAATTTCTTTCCACCGGATATTCGCCGGACGCGCTCGGCCTGATTGAAAAATTCTGGGGCGCGCCGATTGAATTCGACCGTGCGTAGGCCTGCAAGGCTAATCCGCCATACGGAATAAAAACCGCAGCGCATTCAGCAAGCTGCGAAAAATCCCCGCGATGGCGACTTTCAGCTCGAACGACGTCAAACCCGCAACAATGCGGTCGTAATGTTCATGCCATGTATAGGTGTAGCCAAGCTCGCGCCGCGCGCGGCGGATAATTTTGCGCACATCGCGCCCGCCTTCGCCCGCTGCGCATCTGCCCGTATCAAGCGCGCGCACCACCGCGCCGCGCGCAAGGGCGTTATGGCTTTGCATCACCCGCAAAATCACGGCCTGACAGAGTTTCATATCGTCGATTTTTTCGCCAAAACAGTTGCTCAGCCGCTCCAAATCGCGCGGCGTGATACTGCGGCCCTTGTACTGGATTTTAAGTTTCATGCGGCTGCACAAAAATAGCGAACATATTTAGATTATAGCAAAGGCGCACCCAAAAAGGAATCGAAAGCAGGCGCCATAAACATCAATAAAACCAGCTAAAACATTGAACAAAAACGCAAGGCTGCGATTAACCCGAAATTAACGGAACTGGATTATTCTCGGTGCCGTTCTATTTATACATTCACCGCGACATATCGCATATCGCCACCGACAAAATCAGGAAAGGCACAGACATGATTTACATCGATATTCAAAACCGTAAAATTCCCGCCCTCGGCTACGGCACATGGCAGCTGAAAGATACCGCCTGCGTGGATGGCGTGCTCAAGGCGCTTGATATCGGCTATCGCCATATCGACACCGCGCAAATCTACGAAAACGAGTCCGAAGTAGGCCTCGCTATCGAGCAGAGCGGCGTCAAGCGCGACGATATTTTCCTCACCACCAAAGTATGGATGAGCAACCTTGAACACAAACTCTTCCGCCCGTCGGTAGAGGAAAGCCTGCGCAAGCTGAAAGCTGGCTATGTGGATTTGCTGCTTATCCACTGGCCGGTCACGCAGGTGAGCTTTGCCGAGCAGATGAAATCCCTGCGCGAAGTGCATGAGGCAGGCCTTGCCCGCATGATTGGTGTTTCCAACTTCACCGTCGCACAAATGCGCGAAGTGCGCGAAGAACTGGGTGCGCCTGTTGTGAACAATCAGGTGGAATACCACCCGTTCCTGTCGCAAAAGCCCGTGCTGGATTATGTGCGCGCGCACGACATGTTCCTGACCGCCTATTCGCCGCTGGCGCGCGGCAATGTGCGCAACGACCAGACCCTGCAGGACATCGCCGAAAAACACGGCAAGACGCCCGGGCAGGTCGCCCTGCGCTGGCTGGTGCAGCAAGAGCGCGTGGCCGCGATTCCAAAGGCCGCGAGCGAAGAAAACCTGCGCGGCAATTTCGACATTTTCAGCTTCACGCTGGATGCCGACGAAATGCAGCGCATCAGCCTTTTGACCAAAAACGCCAAACGCCTTATCAACCCCGATTGGGCGCCGCGCTGGGATATGGCGGCGGCGTAAGGCTGGCCTGTTCTTTTTATACGACCTCGTTGAGACTTGGGGAGTGCCGCCCGGCGGCCTCCCCTTTTTCTTTAACCGGCCAGCAGGACGGCGGCGGCAACGGCCAGCGCAACGGCCAGCCATTGCAGGCGGTTCAATTTTTCCTTGAGAAAAACACGCGCCAGCAAAATCACGACAACAGGATAAAGCGCCGTCAGCGTCACAATCGTCGCCACGGGGCCGTTTTTAAGCGCGAAGAAATACATCAAAAACGCGCCCACGGTGATGGCGCTGATGAATGCGGCCATGGGCACCGTGCGCCCGTGCCATTTCAAACGGCCGCGCAGATATATAAACACGGGTACAGCGACCAGCAAATTGCCGAGCGCTTCGTAAAAAATCACACTGTGCGGCGGCATGGATTGCAACGCAAGTTTGGGCAGAAAAGCCCAGAAGCCCCACGCAAAAAGCGCACCGAGCGCGAGCCACAGCCAGCGCGGCACGCCCTGTTCCAGCGGCGGCGCGGGCGGGAGGATGGCGACGCCCTCGGGCGGAATATCTTCAGGCAGGCTGCTTGTCACGCGCCACCACCAGTAAAACGATTGCAGCAATGCCAAGCGCGATGCCCGCGGCCTGACGGGGGGAAATCGGCTCCGACAAAAACACATAGGCAAGTAGTGCGGAGACCAGCGGATAAAGCGATGAAATCATCGACACAAAAGTCAGCGGCCCGTCGCGCAGCGCAATCAGAAACATGAGCTGGCCAATTGAGCCCGCCGCACCCACGCAAAGCGCCAGTACAACGCCCTTTGCGTCAAAATCGATGCCGCCGTAAAACAGCTGCACCACACACGCGCTGAGCAAAAAGAACACCGCGCCATAGACCAGCAAATGCAGCGGCGGCAGGCCGCGCAGGGCGATTTTGTTCAAAAAACCCGTCAGCCCCCATATAAAGAGCGCGAGCAAAGACGGCAGCAGCCAGACTTCAATAACCATAAACCACCCAAAGCGGGACTCGGACAGGGCGAAATCGCCCGCCACCGTACTGATTTACAACGAAAAATAAACCCGCGCCAGCCCCTTTGCTTTCCCTGCAAACGGCTGTATAAAATAAGGCGAAATTTCGTGTCTTCAGGATTTTCCGAAGGATTCCTTTTCATGTCCGATGCCGCCGCCAAAACCGCCCCGAAGCGTTTTCTGGTCTCGTGGGACCAGTTCCACCGCGATTGCAAAGCCCTTGCGTGGCGTCTGGTTGAAAAGCGCGACAACTGGCGCGGCATTATCGCCATCACGCGCGGCGGCCTTATCCCCGCCGGTATCGTGGCGAGGGAGCTGGAAATCAAGACCATCGAAACCATCGGCGTTTCCAGCTATGACGATCAGGTGCAGCGCGAAGTGCATATCCTGAAAGACATCAACAAAGAGCTGGTCGGCGACGGCGAGGGCTGGCTGGTTATCGACGACCTCGTCGATAGCGGCAATACAGCGAAACTGCTGCGCCAGATGCTGCCGGCCGCGCATATCGCCACCGTCTATGCCAAACCCGCGGGCGAACCGCTGGTCGATACCTACGTCACTTGGGTCAGTCAGGACACTTGGATTTACTTCCCCTGGGATGTGGACATCCAACCGACCGACCCCATCGCCACCACGCGCAAGCAGGGCTAGGCCAGTCCCCGTTTTCAGGCCGCGGCGCCTTGGCCAATATGGATTTTAAGACCAAAAGCCGCTAGACTACGAACCGCTTACAAGACCCAAAGAAAAACAAAAAGGCACCACGCCATGAACATGGAATTCAACAAACTCTTCGCCGCCCTTCTCGTCGCCGGTATCGTCGCGATGCTCGCGGGCTTTACGTCTTCGCAGGTTTATCACCCGAAGGCGCTGAAGGAAAACGCCTTCCCCATCGAAGTCGCCGAAGCGGCAGCGGGCGCAGGCGCGGCAGCAGCCCCCCCCGCAGGGCCGGAACCGATTGAAGATTTGATGGCCGCCGCCGATATCGCGCATGGCGAAAAACTCGCCAAAGTCTGCGCCGCCTGCCATACGTTTGACGCTGGCGGCCCCGCCCGCGTCGGCCCCAACCTGCACGGCATTATCGGCAGCAAGCACGCGCACATGGCGGGCTTCGCCTATTCCGACGCGATGAAGGCGAAATCCGGCGAAACCTGGACGCGCGAAGCCATCAACGAATTCCTGTGGAACCCGAAAAAAGCCATCGCCGGCACCAAAATGGTTTATGCCGGCATGAAAAAAACGGAAGACCGCGCGGCTATCGTCAAATACCTCGAAAGCCTGAAATAAGCTGCGGCTTCGCGGCGGGCGCCCCTATAAAAAGGAAACGCCCGATGCGGGATTTCAAGAAAAGCATACGAGAGATTTTCAACCGCCCCTCGCCAAGCGAGCGGGCGGCTTTTCTTGGCGCCATCACCGCGGGCGATACGCGCCTGTGCCGCGATTTCATGGCACGGTTTAACGGCATCGGCAGCGCGCGCAGCGAAGATGCAAACGGCAGCTATCCGCTGCACATCGCCGCCACGCAGGGGCATTTTTCCATCCTCCAGCTTTTGATTGCCGCAGGGGCGGATGTGAACGCGCGCGACAGCAACGGGGAGACGCCCCTGCACCGCGCGGCCGCGGGCGGACATGACGCCTGCATCATCCACCTGTGCAAACGCGGCGCGGAAGTGGATGCGCCCGCCAAAGACGGCGCAACGCCCCTCGCCCACGCCGCGCAAAGCGGCAAACCTGCCGCGGTGCGCTTGCTGCTTGATTACGGCGCCGACGCCGATATGCGGGCGGAGCGTGAACTGAGCGTCTATACCCCGCTGCACCGCGCCGCCTATAACGACGATGCCGCGACCGTCAAAACGCTTTTGGAACATGCCGAGGTTTTCAAGCGCGGCACCTATAACCGTTTTTATTTCCAGCGTGCCCTTAGCGGCGCCCGCCCCGCCGCGCGCGCGGCGATGAAGGAATGGGCGAGCAAAAACCACCGCCCCGATTAAAGCTGCGCGCCGCCCCGACTGACGCCCGCACGACGGCAAAAGCCGCACCCCGCCCGCACGCAGGCCGCAGCCCCCTGAAAAACAAGCCAAATTTGCACTTTTCGGAATCACCCAAACCTGCTAGAGTGCCCCCCACATCAACCACGCCTATCATATTTGCGGAGAGGTGGCAGAGCGGTTGAATGCGCCAGTCTCGAAAACTGGAATAGTCGCAAGGCTATCGGGGGTTCGAATCCCCCCCT
>DQGU01000144.1 GCA_003524565.1 Rhodospirillaceae bacterium | reverse complement strand
CTGGCCGTTGACCAGAACGCCAAAGACGAAGACCGCCCCGCCAAGGTCGCCAAGACCGTCACGCTGGAGGTCACGCAGGAAGGCGCGCAGATACTGGCGCTCGTCGACCGCATGGGCGATTTGACGCTGGCGCTGCGACGCCTTGGTGAAAAGGACGCGCCGGTATCGGTGCCCGTACCGCTGACCACAGACGCAACCACCAGCGCCGTTGTCAAGAAATTGAACGAGATTAACAAGAAAACCAAAAATGCCGGCGGCACGATACGCATGTACAGCGGCTCGCAAGTCGTCAACGTGCCCGTCCGCATGGACGCTGAAAGCGCAGGAGAATAGCCATGAAACGCTTTTCCTATAAAACGCTGCTGATACCACTCGGGCTGATGCTCTGCCTCGGCCTCTCCGCCGTTGCGGAAGGCGCGGGCGCGAAAATGACGCGCACCGTGACGCTGACCATGGGCAAGGCCGATACGATTGAACTGGGCAACCCCGTTGCCGACGTTCTGGTCGCAAACCCCGCGATTGCGGATGTTGGCACGCTGCGCTCCAACCGTCTTTACATTGTGGGCAAGGAAATCGGCGATACCAACATTCTGGCTTTCGACAACGAAGGTAACCAGCTGGCTGACATCGCCGTGCGCGTGCGCGTGGATGAAAAAACGCTGCGCGACGCCGTGCGCGATTTGTTTCCGAACGAAGATATTCAGGTCGGCACTATCCGTCAGGATATCGTTCTGCGCGGGCAGGTATCGACGCCGGCTATCGCCAATCAGGTACGCGATTTGGCATCGCGCTTTTCTGCCGCGGCAGACCGCCCCATCGTCGATTTGATGAAAGTGCGCGGCGAGCAGCAGGTCATGCTGCGCGTGAAAGTGCTGGAAGCAAAACGTGCGGTGCTGCGTGAATACGGCATAGATACCACGTTCGATTTCGACAAGGGCGCGGCGGGCGGCGCTATCAGCTCCCTCGGTACCGGCCTTGTGACGGCGCCTTTCGCGACGGGCTCGCTGATTATGAACCCGACGGGCGGTTTCGGCCCGTTCAACTTCGACCTTGCGGCGATGGAGCGTGACGGCCTTGTGAACACACTGGCCGAGCCGAACCTGACCGCCATTTCAGGCGAAACCGCGGGCTTTCTGGCGGGGGGCGAATTCCCCGTGCCGGTCGGCCGCGACCAGGACGGCAACGTGACGCTTGAATTCAAGCAGTTCGGTGTCGCGCTCAACTTCACCCCGACGGTGATGTCGAGCGAGCGTATCGCCCTTCAGCTTTCGACCGAAGTTTCCGCCAAATCTGCTGAAGACGGTATCACGCTGGTCGGCATCACCGTGCCCGGCTTGACGGTGCGCCGCGCCGAAACCACGGTGCAGATGGGCAGCGGCGGCACGCTGATGATTGCGGGTCTTATCAAATCCGATACGCTGGATTCCATCAACGGCATGCCCGGCGCGAAGAGCGTGCCGGTACTGGGCGAGCTTTTCAAATCTAAATCCTTTGCCCGCAACGAAAGCGAGTTGGTCATTCTGGTCACGCCCTATATCGTGAAGCCCTATGCCGAGGCCGATGCGGTCATGACGCAGCCGCCGCAGCGCGAAGCGCGCCTTGCCGCGCCTGCGACAGCGCTGGCAGCGACATCGCCGCCGGTGGCGCCGAAGCTGGAAAAAGAAGCGCGTGTAACACCCGTATCCGCCCCTGCGCAGGCTGCGCGCCCGCTGCCGGCGGCCGACCGCGCCCTGTCCAAGCGTTTCATGAACAATCTGCACACCGTTTATGGCAATCGCGTGCCGTCTAAGGTAGGCAACGACGGCGCTTACGGCTATATTGTGGATTAGGGAGATTTAGATGGTCACCATTTCCGCCCGCTTTACCAAAACGCTTTGCGCCGCCATGCTCTCGCTTTCGCTTGCGGCCTGCGATGTCAGCGTGCCCTCGCAGCTGGAAACCGGACACATGCGCCTGAGCGAGGAGACGCGCTCCCTCGCGCTCAACGCGCATAAGCCGGACAAGGCGCTGGCCAGCCGCATCGCTGCCGATTTCCGCGACAACGGCCGCGGCGATATTCATATCCTGATGCCCTACAAAAGCGGCGACCCCTTGCAAGAAACGCAGGCGCGCCGCATGGGCAAGGAATGGCAGGCCGCTTTCGTCAAGGGCGGGGCTGCCAATGCCAAGCTTGAATATGTCGCGGTGAGCGAAGCGGCAGCGCTAGAGCGTGCGATTGTCAGCTATAACGTCCTTGCCGCACTGCCGCCGGAGGCTTGCGGGCAACGCCTGACGGGTTATCAGGGCGGCGATACGCTTGAAGACCTGCATAGCTACCGCATCGGCTGCGAAACCCGCACGGCGATGAGCAAAATGATTGTGAACCCCGAAGACCTCAAAGGCCGCGACGGCAGCGAAGCGGGCGACAGCCGCCGCCAGGGCGCGGTGGCCGAGCGTTATATGTCGGGCGAAAAGATGGAGCCGCTTGAAGCCACCAGTGCGAGCGGCATTGGCGATTAAGCCGAAGAGCGAGACCGGAGCGAGCCCGGAGAATGAGTAAACCATGAGTGAAGACATTACCGCCATATTGTTGCCGTCCGCGCGCGTTGACGTTTTCGCGCTCGACGACGGCACGGCGGCCACGATGCAGAAAATTTCCGCAGACTGGCGCTTCGCACGCGTGGGCATGGAAATTATCCGCGGCGGCATGGAAGCGGCGGTCGAACGTTACAGCCATGCGGCATCGCCGGAGCTGATTATCATCGAAACCAACGATATCAGCGAAGCCTTCACCGTGCAGCTGGGCGCGCTGGCCGAAGTTTGCGCAGAGGGCACGGATGCCGTCATCATCGGCCCCACCAACGACGTGCATCTTTACCGCAGTCTTGTCGGCATGGGCGTGCGCGATTATCTGGTGCGCCCCGTGGCCGAAGACGACATGGTGGGCATGATTGCCCGCACCATCGTCGATAAACGCGGCCTGAGCGGCAGCCGTCTCGTCGCCGTAACGGGCAGCAAGGGCGGCGTCGGTGCCACTGTGGTGGCGCAGGCGCTGGCATGGGACATTGCCGAGAACCTGAAGCAAAAAACCATGCTGGTCGATGCGGGCGGCAGTGCCGGCACGCTGGGCATTTCTTTTGGTATCGAACCGCCGACAACCTTCGCCGACGCCGTGCGCATCGGCAAAGAGGGCAGCGACGACGATTTGCGCCGCATCATCCAGAAAGCGACGGAAAACCTTTCGCTGCTGATATCCGGCGGCGACCCTGTTCTGGTCGATGGCCCCGATGCCGACGGTGTCGAGGCGATGATAGAGCGCGTGATGAAAACCTATCCCGTTGTCGTGGCCGATATTTCATCGGCGACGCCGTCTGTGCAAAAACGGCTGATGACGCGCGCCGCGCATGTGGTTGTTGTATCGACGCCGCATATCGCCGCGCTGCGCAATTGCCGCGCGCTGATGAATGAAATCAAAAATGCCCGCAACGGGCTTCAGAATGTAGAGCTGGTTTTGAACCACATGGGAATGCCGGGCGCAGACGAAGTGCCCGCGGGCGATATCCAGAAATTGATGGATATGGAACCTGTGGTGAAAATCCCCTTCGCGCCGAAAATTTTTATGCATGGCGAAACAACCGGCAAGCCCGCGGGCGAAAACAAGGCCGCGCAGGAAATCATGAAATCCTTGCTGGCAGTTGCGGCGCATGCCGCAGGCGCGGAGGCTGCGCAGGAAGAAAGCAAGTCGGGCGGCTTTAGCCTTTTGCGTGCTATCGGCAAGACCAAGAAATAAGGGAGGCATCGATGTTCGGTAAACGATCCGGCGATGCGCCGCCGCCTAAGCCCGCTGCCGCACCAAC
>DQGU01000061.1 GCA_003524565.1 Rhodospirillaceae bacterium | reverse complement strand
AAAACAGCACCTTCGTGCGCGGCACACTCAAAAAAATTTCACATCAGCGATTGAGCGCGGCGAAATTTTTATCTGCCGTCGTGCCGCTTGCGGGGGCTTTGCGGCCTGCTTTGCGGTTATAGGCGCGCTGTTTTCTTTTCCAGTCGCGTTCCATCTTTCCGGCCATGCGCTGCGCTTCCATCTTTTTTTGGCGCGCGAGGCGGCCCAAATCCAGCTCGAAGCTTTTCTGCGTGCCCGTGGTCGGCCCCGATTGCACGCGCAGTTTCTGGCCTTCGGATTGCTGCGCGGCGGCGGGTGCGGCCTGCGCCATGAAAAGAACGAAAGCTGCCGCGCACAAAAGCGCCGTTTTCGTTTGCTGTTTTTTCATCGCGCGATTTCCTTTTCTTCGGGTGGTTTGGGGCCACAGAGAATAACGATTTCGATGCCGTCCATAACCGGCGTCACGCTTTCAAGTTTATGTCCGCCATCGCGGCAGAAATCTTCGAAATCGCGCGGCGCTTTGTCGTCCGTCACGGTGATGCAGAGCATAGCACCTTCGGGCATGTGCTGCAAAACCTTGCGCGCGCGCAAAACCGGCAGCGGGCAGACAAGACCGGTCGCGTCCAGAAAATGACGGTGCCGCGCGGTCATGCCGCCCCCTCCGCCCCTGCGGGCACGGCGGTGCGCAAGGGCAGCGCCTTCATGACGTCATCGACGGATATATCCGCAATGTCTTCGGATTGAATGACCGTCACCGCTGCCCCCGTGGGCGCGCTGAGCGCAGGGTCGGTCACACCCGAAAACAGCGCGACGATGGGGCAGCCCGCAAGCGCAATCAGATGCGACGGCCCCGTGTCGTTGCCAACAGCCCCAGCGGCGCCGAAAGCCAGCGACGCGATGTCGTAAAGCGAGGTGCGCCCCGAAAGGTCGATGCATTCGGGCGCAGCGGATTTGATTTTGGCAATCGCTTCATGCTCCGCCGCCGTGCCCAGAAGCGCGACGTGATAGCCCTGCCGCTGCAATTTCATGGCCAGCGCCGCGTATTTGACGGCAGGCCAGCGTTTATACGGATGCTGCGGCGCGCAGCCCGGCACCAGCAGCACATAAGGCGATGCCGGCGCGAGCAGCGACACATCCGTTTTCATCCAGCCGATATCGGGAATCGCGACATCAAGCCCCAGCGCCGCCAGCATGGTTTTGTGGCGCGCAAAGGCGTGCATCTGCCGCCATGCCGGATTTTCGGCGGCGTAGTTGTGCGAGGCGCCCGGCGCAATGCCCGACCACTGCGGCTTTTTCATCAGCAGGCGGAAATAATTATTACTGCGACCGTTCAGCTGCAAATCATACACACGGTCAAACCCGCCCCTGTTCAAAAACCGCGCCGTGCGCAGCCATGCGCCGATTTCATAGAACTTCGCGCGCGTCACCACTTCGACCGCATCGGCATAGCCGCTGCGGCTGGCCATATCGGCGAAGGGGCGCGTGGTCATGATGGTGATATGCGCATCCGGATGCGCGCGGCGGATAGAAGCCATGGGGCCGAGCGCGACGAGAAAATCGCCGAGTGCGCTCAGTTTAATCACCAGAATTTTTTCGCGGATTTTTGGCTGCATGCCCGCCCGTACCAATCGCCTGCCCCGATGCCTTTAGCCCGCGGCGCGGTCTGCTTCGGAAATGCTGAAACTGTCGTTGGACGGCAAGGCTTTCACGCCTGCGCCCGTGCCCAGCAATTCGGCATAAACGTCCAGCGTGCTTTCGCACATCTGCTCGTTCGTGAAATGATGCGCCACATGCGCCATACCGCGCGTGGCCAGCATTGCGCGGCCTCGGAGATCAAGGCTGATGGCTTCGTGCAGCGCGCGTGTCAGCGCATCCACATCGCCCGGCGCGACCAGCCAGCCCGTTTCATCGCGCAGGATGGTTTCGCGCGTGCCCCCGTGGTCGGTGGCGATGACGGGCCGGCCCATGGCCTGCGCCTCGACAGGTACGCGGCCGAAACCTTCGGGCTGCAGCGTCGGGCAGACAACGACCGTCGAAATCATATAGGCCGCGGGCATGTCATCGCAGTTCGTGATGATGCGCGACGCGCTGCCGAGGCCTTTGGCGGCGATGTAATCCTCCAGCTCCTTGCGGTAATGCTCGTTACCGATGTCGGAGCCGAGAAACAGGCAGAACAAATCTTTTTTACCCAGTGCCGCAATCGCATCGAGCAGGAACATGTGCCCCTTGGTGCGGCTGATGCGCGCGGGCAGCATGACCACGGCGGCGCCGTCAGGGATGCGCATCATTTGCGACGCGCGGATAAGACGGTCCGGCGTCACGGAATTGGGGTGGAATTTTTCAAGCGCAACGCCACGGTGGATGACGCGCAGGACGTTCGGGTCGACCTTGTAGTTTTGCTCAAGGTAATCCGCGATGAAATGCGATACCGCAATCACCCGCTCCCCTTTGGCAATCGACGCGTTATAGGCGCGTTTGAACATGCCGCCGATTTTATGCGTGGCATGGCAGCTGGTGACGTAATGCGCCTGCGTCCCCGCAACGGCGCGGCCTGCGCTCCAGGCCGGAGCACGGCTGCAGGCATGCACGATATCGACGTTCATGTCGCGTATCAGTTTGCGCAGGCGGCCGACGTTGGCGGCCATGACCAGCGGATTTTTGCTATGCACCGGCATTTCGATATGCGTACCGCCCGCCTTGGTGATTTCATGCGCGCGCAGACCGCCCGACGATACCACGATGGATTTTCCGCCCGCGCGCACGATGGCCGCGTTGATGTCGATGACGCCCTGTTCCACACCGCCGGAATTGAGCGCGGGCAGAGCCTGCAAAATCACCGGCGCGTGGTTTTGTTCGACGAAGCGGCGAAACGTCAGGCTCGCGCTATCCCAGGTTTTAATCATTTTCGACATTCCCGTTGCAATATTCAGACCCGTTATTGAAACCATCGCCAAAATCCCCCGTTGGCTGTGTTTTCTGCCGGTTTGCGCCATGTGGCGCGCGCTTTTGCGCGGTATCCTTGCTTTTACTCTTAAAAATGGCGGATTTCCAGCGAAATCGCGGGGAAACAGCTTGACAGCCGCGCAGCACGGGCGGACATTATAACCTTGTTTTTTAACCCCTTAACAACGGATTCTTGAGATGAAAACGGCACCGCAGGACGCACAGCAGAAGGATATACAGCTTACCCTCCCCGACGGGAAGACGCTGACCTTCACCGCGCCTGTCACGGGCGCCGAAGTCGCCGCGTCCATCGGCGCAGGCCTTGCCAAGGCCGCGCTGGCGGTCAAGCTGGACGGCGTTACCTATGACCTTGGCCGCCCGCTCAACAAAAGCGGTAAAATCGAAATCGTTACCCGCAAATCGGACGACGCGCTGGAGCTTATCCGCCACGACGCCTCCCATGTGATGGCCGAGGCGGTGCAGGAGCTGTTCCCGGGCACGCAGGTCACCATCGGCCCTGCCATCGACAACGGTTTTTACTATGACTTCGCCCGTGCGGAGCCGTTCACGACCGATGACTTCCCCAAAATCGAAGCCAAGATGCGCGAGATTGTGGCGCGCAACGAAAACTTCACCCGCGAAGTCTGGGCGCGCGACGAGGCGATGAAGCATTTCGAAGGCATCGGCGAGAAGTACAAAGCCGAGCTTATCCGCGACCTGCCGGAGAGCGAGGAGATTAGCATCTACCGTCAGGGCAAATGGTATGACCTCTGCCGAGGGCCGCACCTGCCTTCGACCGGTCATGTCGGCACGGCGTTCAAGCTGATGAAAGTCGCAGGCGCCTATTGGCGCGGCGATGCGAAAAACGCGCAGCTGCAGCGCATTTACGGCACGGCGTGGCGCGATCAGAAAGAGCTGGACGCCCACCTGCACATGCTGGAAGAAGCCGAAAAACGCGACCACCGCAAAATCGGCCGCGAAATGGATTTGTTCCACATGCAGGAAGAATCCGTCGGCAGTGTTTTTTGGCATGACAAAGGCTATACCATCTGGCGCGCGCTTGAAAACTTCATCCGCGCACGCATTCAGGGCGCGGGCTATCAGGAAGTCAAAACGCCGCAGATGTTCGACAGCAGCCTGTTCAAGGCATCGGGTCACTGGGACATGTACGGCGACAACATGTTCAAGGTGCGCGACACCCATGGCGACGGCGAGAAGATGATGGGCATCAAACCCATGAACTGCCCCGCGCATGTGCAGATTTTCAATCAGGGTTTGAAATCGTACCGCGACCTGCCCATCCGCATGGCGGAATTCGGCTGCTGCCACCGCAACGAGCCTTCGGGCGCGATGCACGGCATCATGCGCGTGCGCCAGTTCACGCAGGACGATGCGCATATTTTCTGCCGCGAAGACCAGGTGGAACAAGAAGCGCTCGATTACTTCAAACTGCAGCTCGGCGTTTACCGCGACCTCGGCTTTGACAAAATTTCCGTCAAGCTGGCGCTGCGCCCCGGCGCGAACGAGCGCCTTGGCAGCGATGAAATCTGGGACCGCGCCGAAAACGCGCTGCGCGCTGCCCTCACGGGTGCGGGCCTTGCGTTTGAGGAGCTACCGGGCGAAGGCGCTTTCTATGGCCCCAAAGTCGAGTTTCACCTGACCGACGCCATCGGCCGGACATGGCAATGCGGCACGCTGCAGCTGGATTTCAACCTGCCGGAGCGTCTGGATGCCAGCTATATCGGCGAAGACAGCCAGCGCCACCGCCCCGTGATGCTTCACCGCGCCATTCTGGGCTCGCTCGAGCGTTTTATCGGTATTCTTATCGAACACCATGCCGGCAAGTTCCCGCTGTGGCTGGCGCCCGTGCAGGCCGTGGTGGCGACCATCACCTCGGATGCAGATGATTATGCCAAACAGGTTGTGGAGACGCTCAAAAAAGCCGGTATCCGCGCCCATCTGGACACCCGCAACGAGAAAATTAACTATAAAATCCGCGAACATAGCCTGCAAAAAGCGCCGCAAATCTGGGTTGTCGGCAAACGGGAGGCAGAGGAAGGCAAAGTCGCCATCCGCCGCCTTGGCAGCGACGCCCAAGAAGTGCTTGCACTTGACGAAGCTATTCGTAAAATCGCGGAAGACGCCCAGCCGCCCGCCTGACGCGATTCAGCCGTTAAAACCGGATGCGCGGCAAAAGCCTGCACCGGATTTAACAGCAGGCCGGCGACGAACTGCTTTTTGATTTTTTGACAACTTATGGAGAGATACCATCGCTACCTTTCATAAACCGACGCCGCACCAAGACGGCCCCCGCATCAACAACCAGATCCGCGCCGATAAAGTCCGCGTGATTGACGAAGAAGGCGAAATGGTCGGCGTGATGACCGTGCGCGAAGCCGTGACGGCCGCCGAAGAGGCCGGTCTCGACCTCATCGAAATCTCCCCCAATGCGGAACCGCCCGTTTGCAAAATCGGCGACATCGGCAAATTCCGCTATGAGCAGCAGAAAAAAGATGCCGCCGCGCGCAAAAACCAGAAAATCGTTACGACCAAAGAATTGAAACTGCGCCCGAACATCGAAGAGCACGACATTCAGGTCAAGATGCGCTCCGCCCGCCGGTTTTTCGAAGACGGCGACAAAGTGCGCTTCACCCTGCAATTCCGCGGCCGCGAGGCGGAGCATAAAGAAATCGGCTACGCCATCATCCGCCGCATCAAGGAAGAGCTTTCCGATGTGGGCAAGGTTGAAATGGACGTCCGCGCCGAAGGAAACAGCGTTATCATGATTTTGGCGCCCGCCAAGTCCGGCTAATCGCCGCCGCACAAAACGAAAAAAAGCCCCGCAATACGCGGGGCTTTTTTGTTGGGCGGTTTCATCATCCCTTGCGGATTTTTTGGCGCACTTCATCGACCCATGTGAACAATTCGTCTTCGTCCATGCCGCCGCGCTTGAAGGCGACAACCTCGCCCTTATGCACGATAAATATTGTCGGCAGGGAGCGCACGCCGAATTCAACGCCCAGCTCTTTTGATTTATCAATGTCGATTTGGTACATGTGCAGTTCGGACTGCAAATTCTTTTCACGCAGCTTTTGCAAATGCGGCTGCAGCGCGCGGCAATAGCCGCACCACTTGGCATCGAACTGCAATAAAACCGGCGCATCGGTGGAGCCCACCGCGCGCGCAACATCGTCCATGGTTTCAAGATGCGGCAATACGGCCTCCGCGCCCACCGTGCGCGTCTGCGGCGCAAAGACCGTCATCATCATCACCAGCGCCGCCACCACTGACAAAATCGCGAAGCCCTTTATGGGCGATGGCTTGCCCTGTGCGGGTTTCATTTCTGTTTTATTGTCCACGCGCTGCACTGTCCTTTGTTTCCGGTTCTTCTTTAATGATGACAGCCGCGCAGGCCAAGCGTCAAACAAAAACGCCGCCCCCGCCGCGCGTACAGGGGCAAGCCCATGAAAAAAGCCCCCTTTTCCAAGGGGGCTTTTTATCAAGGCCGCGGCGGCGATTAAAGCGCGCCGTCCACCCATTTCACGAGGTCGGATTTCGCCATGGAACCCACCGTCTGCGCCACGACCTGCCCGTCTTTGAACAGCAAAAGCGTGGGGATAGAGCGTACGCCGTATTTCGTCGGGGCGTTCGGATTATCGTCGATGTTGACTTTAACAACCTTCAGCGCGCCGCCTTTTTCCGCGGCCAGCGCATCCACGCTGGGGCCGAGAGCGCGGCACGGACCGCACCATTCCGCCCAGAAATCCACCAGTACGGGGCCGCTCGCCTTGAGGACTTCCTGTTCGAATTCTGCATCGGTTACTTGCTGTGCGCCCATGTCGCTATCCTTTCCTTATGTTTGTTTTATCTCACGTTTATAGTCGCTTGGCTGTTTGCAGCCCGCTTTCAAAGCCTCGGCGGTTTCGGCCGGTTGAAGGGGTCTTGTGTCTGTCTGTTTTTAATATCGTCTGCATTCTGGGTTTGTAAAGACTGCTTGCACATATTTTCCAGCGTCGTATCGGGGACGGCACCCATGGCTTTGAAAACGGCTTCCCCATCTTTCATCGTCACCAGCATGGGGATGGAGCGTACCCCGAAGGCAGCCGCAAGCTGCGGGTTTTCGTCCACGTTGATTTTCACAACCTTCACATCGGCCTGATGCGCTTCGGCGAATTTTTCCAGACGCGGGGCCAGCGATTTGCAGGGGCCGCACCAGTCGGCGTAAAAATCGATAAGCACCAGCTTGTCGGATTTGAGGACTTCTTTCTCAAAATTCGCGCCGTTGACGGGAACAACAAAACCGCTCATGGAAAATTCCTTTTGGGGTGGTTACGAAGTATTTTTATCAAGCTGGCGCGCGCCCTGCGCACGATTTCGCCTTTACTTGCGGCATTATCTTAATCAGCGGTATGTTCGGCGTGGGTTTACCCTAACTTATGGCGCATGCGGGTCAAGCAGATTATCCGAAAGCGGCATCAAATAAGGCCCGTCCGTCCACAGAAGGGCTGTGCGCACTGTCTTGTCCGGATAAATTTTCCGTAAAATATCGCGGTAAGCCGCCATCTGCTTGAGATAGACCGCAGGCACTTTTGATTCGTCCGCAGGCGGCGGGCGGTTGGTTTTAAAATCCACCACCAGCACATCCGTATCGCCCACGCAAAGCCTGTCGATTTGACCCGACAATACTTTCTGCGGCACCGAAGCCGATACCTGCCCCGCAAGCCCCACGACGGGCACTTCGGCGCGCGCGCCCTGCGCAAAAATCTCCGCGAAATCCGGATGCGTCAAAACGGCCATGACTTCGGCCGCAAATGCTGCACGCTCCGCCTCCGCCATGCCCAAAGACGGACGGGCAAGCCAGCGCAGCAGCGCCGTTTCACGCCGCGCCGCGGGCAACTGCGGCAAAATCTCCAAAAGCTGGTGCACAATCACGCCGCGCCGGAAACGCCAGCTGTCGTCGGTGCCGAGCGGGCTTTTGGCCGCAGGCTCGTCCTCGCCCGGTTTTGAGGGCGCAAGGGGCACGGGCGGCACGGGCTCTGCCTGCGGTGCGGTGCGTGCCCAATCCGGCAGCGGCTGGCGCACGGCGTCGGCCGCCGCGTCTGCCTGCGTTTCCTGCGCTTTTTGCGGCGGCACGGTTTGCGCATGCGCAAGGCGGCGGGCATAAAGAATATTCCCCTCCGCATCCGCCAGCGGTGCGCCATCCATTTCAAACGGCACATTCTGCGCAGCCGCGGGAATGCTTTCGGCCGCCAGATTATACCAGCAGCCCTCCTTTGCCTTGTTGCGCCCGCGATAGCCTGCGATATAAAGCCTGTCTTCCGCCCGCGTCAGCGCGACGTAAAGCAGGCGGCGGTATTCTTCCATCTGTTTTTCGGCGGCGGCTTCGCGCGCGCGTTCGTACACACCAGCGTCAAATTCCTGCCGTGGTGACCACAGCGGCACGTCGATGCCGCCGGAATTGCCATCTACGTCTTCTTCCGGCCACAGCAGCCTTACGCGGCCCTTGTTGTGGTCGTGCAAAATTTTGACCGTGTCCGGCAGAAACACGATAGGTGCCTGAAGCCCCTTCGACGCATGCACGGTCATGATGCGCACCTGGTCGGCCTTATGCGCGTCCTGTTCACGCTTGATTTGCGATTCACCACGCAAGAACCAGTCGCAAAAAGCCTGCAGCGCCGGCGTATGCGATTGCTCAAAGTGCAAACAGCGGCTGAGGAATTCATCCACCGCATCCTGAATGTCATAGCCAAGGCGGCCAAACAGCGCACGGCGGCCCGAAACGCTGTCCCCCGGGCAGGGCGTGTTCAAAATCTCCGCAAAAAATTCGTAGGGCGTCGCATAACCGCTGCGCTCGATACGCTTTTGCAGCCAGAGCGCAATATCGGGGCGCGCATCGCGCAGGCGCTGCCACAAGCCGTGCGGGCGGCCATAACACAAATCGAAAAGCTCTTCTTCGCCCATGCCCACCAGCGGCGATTTCAAAACCGTTGCCAGTGTCAAATCATCACGCGTTTGCAGTGCAAATCCGGCCACAGCCAGAAGGTCGAGCACGCTCATCTCTTCGCTCAGCGTGATGCGGTCGATACCGGCGACAGGCACCTGCGCTTCTTTCAAGGCGCGCATGATAAGCTCCACCAGCGCGCCGCGCGATTGCACCAGTATCATCACATCGCCTGCGCGGATGGGGCGGCCTTTGCTTTCCAGTATCTCCCCGCGCTCTATCCAGCCGCGTACCGTCTCGGCGATTTTGCGGGCAAGACGGCTTGCGGCATTATCGCCCGCTTCGATATCGACGGGCATGCGCCATGCGCCGCCGTCTTCGGCTTTTTGCGTTTGCACCAGCGGCCAGATTTCAACCAGCCCCGCATGCCCGTCGCGGAAGGGACGGTGCAGCACTTCGCGCGCGATATCGGCCACAACGCCGCGGCGGGCGGTAATGGGCGCAAAAACACCATCGACGACCTCCAGAACCGTGCGGGTGGAGCGGAAGGAATATTCAAGGAAAATCTCCCACCCTTCCTGCACGGCGGTCACTTTACGGCCGAAATAATCCTGCATTTGCGCAAAGGCCGCGGGGTCTGCGCCCTGAAAACTGAAAATAGACTGTTTTTCATCCCCCACGACAAAGAGCGTGCGCACATTGTCGTCACGGCTGCCCGCGCCTGCGAAAAATTCACCCGCCAGCGCGCGCACCACACGCCATTGCGCGGGGCTGGTGTCCTGCGCCTCGTCCACCAGAATATGGTCGATGCCTTCGTCCAGTTTGAACAAAACCCAGCCGACCATGCCCGGCGCATCCAGAAGCGTGGACGTGCGGATAATCAAATCATCGAAATCCAGCCTGTCCGTCGCCGCCTTATGCGCGTCATAACGGCCAATCATTTCGGCGGATACCGTCAGCAATGCCGCGTTCAGCCGCGCCAGCCTTATCGCCTTGAGCCTCTCTTCAGTTCCGGCCAGACGTTCTGCTTCTTCGGTCAGAATTTCCACGGCGTCGGGGCAGGCGCCAACAACGCCCTTGGTCACCAAGGCCGCAAAAATTTCCCCCTCGCCGTTAAAAAAGGCACGGCGGTAAATACCCAGCAAAGCGCCGCGGCGCGTCGGCTGTTCAAGCCATATCTGCAAACTCGCCGCACGTTCCTTGTCGCGCTTGCTGCCCTCCAGCATCGCGCGCAGAACGCGGCGCAATTTTGCTTCGTTTTCGGCAGGAATATCGCCGACACCGCGCAAAATATCTTCTTCGCGCATCTGCGGCGTGACGCCCAGATGACGGCAAACAGCTGCCACCGTACCGGCCGCCCCGCCCGCGGCATCGCCATGTTTGCGCAAAATCGCTTCCAAAAGGCTGCGCTTGGCCATGATTTGCGCCATCAGCCCCGACATATCTTCCTGATTAAGATACAAAGCCAGCGTCGCGAAAGCCTCCGCCACCGGGGAATCCGGCGTCGCGCGCGCGGCCGCAATCATACCGCGCTGGCAATTCAGCAGGTATTCAATCGCGCTTTGCTCGTCCATCAGCTCGAAGTGCGGGGGCAGTCCGGCTTCGACCGGGAAGCGCTTCAACACCGACTGGCAGAACGAATGGATGGTCATGATTTTCAGCCCGCCCGGCGTATCGAGCACACGGGCGAAAAGCCTGCGCGCTTCACGCAGTGTCACAGCATCGGCAGGCGCGCCGATAAGGGCAGAGAGGTCTTCGGCGAGCTTCCCCTCATCCATCACCGCCCAGCGGGCGAGGCGTTTATAGATGCGGTTCGACATTTCTGCCGCTGCTGTCTTGGTAAACGTCAGGCACAAAACCCGCTCCGGCCGCGTTGCGGTTTTGGTATCGCCGCCCGCGCGCGGAAGCATCAGACGCAAAACGCGGTCAATCAAAACCTTGGTCTTGCCCGTGCCGGCCGATGCGCCCACCCATACGCTTTTGAGAGGGTTTGCCGCCGCGGCCTGGTCTGCACCCGCATCTTTAGGCGGCGCGGCTTGCGCGCTTATATGGGTTTGATTGGCGCTCATGCTCCGTCCTCCCCGTCATCGCCGCCGACGGCCCATTCGCGCACGCGCGCCAGATGTTCGTAGTCGGAAAACTTCGGTTTCGCCTCCGCGCGCGGCTGGCTGAGGTAGGGCGTATTCGGGTCGTCGAATTTTTCAACCAGCGCGGCCAAGCCCGCCGCCGCCGCATCGGTCATTTCGGCAATGCTGGGTTTACCGTCGGCAAACGTCACGCGTTCGACCGGCTTTTGTCCGCTGCCGGTGACGCGCCAGTACATCAGCTCCGCCGTGTCGCCCGCGCTGATGCCTTCAAACGCGCCCGCGCGCAGCATAAGCGCTTCGAGCGGCAATTGCGGCGCGATGCCCTGCCGCACTTCACCTTTGCCGGGCGTACCGCCGGATTTATAATCAATAATCGCATAGCCGCCCGCCGTCATGCGGTCGATGCGGTCGGCCTTGCCGCTCAGCGTGAAGGGGCCGCCGCTGGCAGTAAATTCGTATTTGCCGTCCACCTCGGTTGCGAAAGGTTTCGCATCCTGCCGCCATTCATTTTCCTGCCGTACGAATTCATGGGCGATTTTTTCAAACCGCGGCCACCAGAACGCCTCGACATCCTGCGGCACCCGCAAATCGACCAACGATTCACGCCCGAAGGACAGCAGTTTATGTTCCGCATCCGGCGGCAGCGCGTCCGGATAGGCATCGATGAATTTTTCAAGCGCCGCGTGGATAAACGTGCCGCGTTCCGCCCCGCCCGGGTCGGCATCGATGGGGTCGAAGGCGCGCAGGTTTAAAATATACTGCGCGTAAATCTGGTACGGGTCGCGCATCCATGTTTCGATGCGCGTGACCGAAAGCTGGCGCGGCCGCGCATGCAGC
>DQGU01000171.1 GCA_003524565.1 Rhodospirillaceae bacterium | reverse complement strand
GTCCGCTGTAATGGACCGCGCTTTTTTTTCCACGCTTTTTTCCAGTGCGGCAAAACCCTGACCGGGAAAGACAGGGGAGAAGCGGAGAGAGCGGGCCTGCGCCGCCATAACCGCCATACCCTGGGAGGTATAGTAGCCGACCTCGTCAAAGATAGCGATGAAAGGCGTGGCGGAGTTGGTCGGTTTGTTTTCAATCGCGGTTTCTGTCGAGCCTTCGACCGAGTTACCGAGGGTCGCCCCCATCATCCCCTTGAGCGTCGAGGCGATGATTTTACCAAGGTTGGCCGTTTCATCGCTGGATTTTTCCAGCGCGGGGATGAGCACGACGAGAATGCGGCGCTGAAGCACCACGTCCATCATATCGACGTCGGCGGCCTGCGTATCGAAGATGAAGCCGTAGTCATCGCCCAGCGACTGCATGGAGCGGGTGAACTGCATCGACAGGTAACCGTGCTGCTGGCGCGGCACAGACGTATCGACCTGACCGGAGTCGGGCCCCATCGGTTTTTCATCGCCGTTGTCGTCGAATACGTTATCGACGTAGCCCGGAAGCTCGTTCAGATACGCTTTCACCGGCGCGCGGATATGCTCGGGCACGGTCGCGTCGCGCGAAAGCTTGATAACCGCCTTGAATGTCAGGAACTGGCGAATGACGCCGATGGAAAGCGGAATGTTCTGCGTTTCACGCTTGAACACAAGGCACGGCATAAGGGCGGAGACGAGCGCGACGGCACGTTCTTTCCACATCGCGTTATCGCCTTCGGAATCCGGCATCAGGCTCACCAGCATGTTGGTGAGATAGGATGCGGAGCCCGACGAGAACGGGTTCAGCGTGTTCGACGGCACACGCGCGCCCATGGCGGCGTTACCCGTCATGTAGTTCATGATGAGCAAATCGTCGTCGCGGCCGAAACGGCGCGCCATGGCCGACAGCGTTGACCACAAATCCGTATCCGCTTTACCGTCGATGTAGATGAAGCCCGACGACCAGCAAAACGCGTTGCAGGCATAGGATTTCAGACCGAAGGTTTTACCCGAACCCGTCGTACCCAGATAAAGACAGTGCGTACGCGCGTCCGAGTTGGTGAACCAGATTTCTTCGCCCGTTTCCTTGTCGTTACCGACATAAAGAATACCGTCAGCCATACCCTTGCTGCCGTCCGGGCGCACGTTGTTGGGGTCTTTACGCTGCGCGCTTTTGGGCAGCTTGAACGGCAGCTGCACGGGGCGGGTCATCAGCCACCAGAAATAAAACAGGCCCAGCAGCAACACCAAGTCGCTCAACATCGCCACCGTCGTATCGACGAAAATGGCCACGCAGGCCATGCCATAGACCATCAGCGCGGTGAACGGGTCCTTGGCATTGTCGGCCATGCGCACAGTCCAGGGACGGGCATCCCTGAGAATCTGTTCATGTTTAAACTCGTATTTGGACTTAATCGCCACGCTGTCTTGCGCTCCCCTGCCCGTTCGTCCCTGTTAGACCGTCTTGTTTCCGCCTGTTACTTGAAGAATTCGTCCGCAGGTGCGGGTGCGCCTTCCTCGATAACGCGGTTGTCGCCGCGGCTCATCATGTTGCCGACCTGACCGAGCTGCGAGCCGCGCGTGAGGCCGAACAAAATCACAAAAGCGACGAAAATCACAAACAGCCACATAATCAAACGGAACAGGCTGCGGAAAAACCCGCCCTTTTTCGGCGCGGCCGCCACAGGCGCCGCCGTTGCCGTCGTCGTCGCAGGCGCGAGCATGGCGTGCATCACGGCCTGCAAGGCGGCGGTGCCGTCGTCCTTGCTGTTGAAACTGGCGACTTCTTCTTCGCCCGATTGCGAAATCATGACAAGGCGGAAACGCCCCGCATCGCTGCGCAGCTCCAGCGTTGCCGTCGTCAGCTTCGCCATATCGGCGCGCCAGACTTTCGGCGGTTCCGCATTCATGAACGAGGCGACCAGCGCCTGGTCAATCACCCGTGCGTCGATGGCTGCTGTCTTTGCGCTCATGGTTTCTATCCTCTCTCTTTATTTCTTCTTCCAGTAGTTGGTGCCGCCGGCTTTTTTATCCAGCTCGGGGATGGAACGCGCCATGCCGCTCTTCATATACGTCTCAAGCCCGTTGATAACCTCGTCAAAGCGCGGCGTCGGGATACGCTGTCCCGCAATCAGCTCGTTGGTGTAATGCACCAGCGCGCCTGCGGCTTCGGCGTGATAGGACTTGCGGCCAAGGTTGTTGAGCGGATACCACAGCGTGCGGTCGTGCCCGCGCAGCCAGACGAACATGGCGGGCGCAAGAACCCCGCCTTCTTCGCGCGCGCGCTGCAGGCAGCGCAGCAGCGCCGTCGTTTCATAGGCATGTAGGTCGGCATGTTTTTGCAACGCGCCGCCGAGTTTGGGGTCTTTAATCACCTTGCGGATTTCAGACACCAGCTTGGCGGAGGGTTTGAACCCGCCATCCGCGCTCCATGACAGCGCCATGGCGTTCAGCAAATCGTCGCTCTGCTTGCGTTTGCGCACATGTTTCAGCGCGAAGGCCGCGTAAAGCCCCTGCATGTGAATAGGCAGCTTGAGCGGCCCTTGCCAGCGTTTGCCCAGCTGCAGCGCCAGCGCCTGATAGGCACGGCCGGTATCCAGCTTGCCGCCCGTAAAGGAAACTTCGTGATAGGCCAGCCACTCTTCGGGCGTCAGCGCTTCGGCAAACATCGGCAGCTGCGCGGGCACCGGCTGGCCGGGCGCGCGGAACGGCAGTTTGCGCGGGTCGAACTTCAAAAACGGCGCGATGGTGGGAAAAGACTTCGCCTGCTCCGCCATCAGGCCTTCCAGCCCCATGCGGCGGCGGTAATAAGTACCCGGCCCCTTGAACATCACAATAATCGACAAAATGCCGAGCGCGCCGATAACGAAATAGCGCAGCGGAAACACGCCGAGCGCCGTCATGACTTTAATAGACTCGAAATCAATCTGGGTGTCGGGGTTTGCCTTGGGCAGCCATTTGCGCCAGATGCCGACCTTGGCCGTGGCGCCGAATTGCTTCGTCATGCCCGCATCGTCGCCATATATAAGGGAGACAAGGTTCAGCTGCGCATAGCGCACCCAGCGCAGGGCGCTTTTCAATTCGACCTGAAACAGATACCAGATAATGAACAAAACACCGCCAATGACGAACGCGGCAAAGAACGTCATCAGAAAGTCTTCATGCGGACTTTTTTGCTGGGACACGCGTTTTACTCTCCCTATCCCGTCAACCCGGTGACCATATTAGGCATCTGCGGCGAAAAATCCTATCCTTTTCAGCAGGATTGCGCCTTATCTCCCAGATTATATGTTTTTGGTTGAAAAAAATTAAACGAGTATATAGTTATGGTGACGAAAGAGCGATTTTTTTATATTCCGTAAAATCATCGCCGCGCCGGCGTAGCACAGCGGTAGTGCAGCGGTTTTGTAAACCGAAGGTCGGGAGTTCAATCCTCTC